>NZ_JBKJPP010000039.1:0-6950 GCF_046595215.1 Lapillicoccus sp.
CAGGAACTCGGCGCCCATCGACTCAACCTGCTCGCCGACCTCGGGTCGGGCGTCGAAGGCGCGCACGATGGCGCCGAGGCTGCTGGCCGTGCCGATGGCAGCCAGTCCGGCGACCCCTGCCCCGACCACGAGGACCTTGGCCGGGGGGACCTTGCCCGCGGCCGTGATCTGACCGGTGAACAGGCTGCCGAACTCGTGGGCGGCCTCGATCACCGCGCGGTAGCCGGCGATATTGGCCATCGAGCTGAGCACATCGAGGGCCTGTGCCCGCGAGATGCGCGGGACCGCGTCCATCGCGAGCGCCGTGACGCCCTGGGCGGTGAGCTTGTCGAGCAGCTCGGGGGACAGCGCCGGGGCCAGAAGGCTGGCCAGCATGGCGCCGGTCCTGAGCTTCGCGATCTCGGTATCGGAGGGTGGGTTGATCTTCACGACGAAGTCGGAGCCCCAGACCTCATCGGTGGGGGTAATCGAGGCGCCTGCCTCTTGATAGGCATGGTCCGTGAAACTGGCCAGGACGCCTGCGCCTGACTCCAGGTGCACTTCGTGGCCGAGGGCAATCAGCTGCGCGACGGTCTTCGGCGTGGCTGCAACCCGGGTCTCACCCGGCCGCGTCTCTTTGGGCACACCAATGCGCACTGGAACTCCCGAATCGTATGAGTTGCACAACACTTCCGAGCCGCAATCTACACAGGGGTCGCGAACCAACGTCGGGCGCGTCCACGATCGTGGCAGCGCGAGCGGCACCCCCCGATGAGCCGAAAATTGTCTGCATGCTCGAGTTCCTTATTGCGAATGACTTGCAACAAGGCCGTCCCGGTCCCTAACGTTGGAGCATGACGTCCGTCGCCCAGACCTCAGTCGACAGCGACGAGCCGCGATCAGTCTTTGGCGGCCGACGACCCTCACTGACCAGTCGCGAACGCCGCAGCCTGTTGGGCATGGGTGGCTTCATCCTTCTGCTTCATGTCGTGGGCTGGGGTGTGCTGATCGGGTTCGTGGCGCCGCATGGCTACATGGTCGGCGGGCAGCTCGTAGGAGCGGGGCTGGGCATCACGGCATACACGCTGGGCATGAGGCACGCCTTCGACGCCGATCACATCGCGGCCATCGACAACACCACCCGCAAGCTGATGGGCAAGGGCGAACGCCCGCTCAGCGTCGGGTTCTGGTTCAGCCTCGGGCACAGCTCGGTCGTCTTCGTCATGGTGACCCTGCTGGCGTTCGGCGTCCGCGCCCTGGCCGCGCAGCTCGGCAACGACCAGTCCACCCTGCAACGCAGCGCCAGCCTGTGGGGCACCTCGGTCTCGGGCGTCTTCCTGATCTTCATCGGCCTGATCAACCTGGCGGCCCTGATCGGCATCCTGAAGGTCTTCCGGGCGATGCGAACCGGCCACTACGACGAGTCCGCACTCGATGCGCAGCTGGACAAACGCGGTTTCATCAACCGGATCCTCGGCAAGGTCACCAGGACGGTCAGCAAGCCGTGGCACATGTACCCGGTCGGGCTGCTCTTCGGCCTCGGCTTCGACACCGTCACCGAGGTCGGGCTGCTGGTGATCGCCGGCGGCGCGTCGGCGGCGAGCCTGCCGTGGTGGGCCGTGCTCACCCTGCCGGTCCTCTTCGCAGCAGGGATGTCGCTGCTCGACTCCATCGACGGCTCCTTCATGAACTTCGCCTACGGCTGGGCCTTCTCGAAGCCGATCCGCAAGATCTACTACAACATCACCGTCACGGCGCTGTCCGTGGCGGTCGCCCTGCTCATCGGGGGGATCGAGATCGTCTCGATCCTCACCCAGAAGCTCGGCATCACCGGTGGACCCCTGGCCGCCATCGCGCGGATCGACCTCAACGACGTGGGCTTCTGGATCGTCGGGCTCTTCGCCGCCACCTGGGTCCTTGCCCTCATCGTCTGGCGGCTCGGCCGGATCGAGGAGCGCTGGTCCGCCTCCCTGACCGACTGACCCCTCGTCGTCGAGGCCCCGCGACGAGGACCTCCGGGTATGCCGGGAAGCTCGCTGCGCGGCATACCGCCGCTTGTCGTCGGTGGGGCATAGGCTGAAGATGTGTACGAAGGCGTGGTCCAGGACCTGATCGACGAGCTCGGGCGGCTGCCCGGCGTCGGCCCCAAGAGCGCGCAGCGGATCGCGTTCCACCTCCTGACCGCCGACCCGGCCGATGTCACCCGCCTCTCCGAGGTGCTCGCCGAGGTCAAGGCGAAGGTCCGTTTCTGCGAGAGGTGCGGCAACGTCGCCCAGGCCGAGCTCTGCCGGATCTGCGCGGACCCCCGCCGCGACCAGACGGCGATCTGCGTCATCGAGGAGCCCAAGGACGTCGTCGCGGTCGAGCGGACCCGGGAGTTCCGGGGCACCTACCACGTGCTCGGCGGGGCGATCTCGCCGATGGACGGTATCGGCCCCGACGACCTGCGGATCACCGAGCTGATGACGCGCCTTGCCGACGGCACCGTCACCGAGGTCATCATCGCCACCGACCCCAACATCCAGGGCGAGGCGACGGCGACCTTCCTGTCGCGACTGCTCAAGGACATGGGCATCCGGATCACCCGGCTCGCGTCGGGGCTACCCGTCGGCGGGGACCTCGAGTACGCCGACGAGATCACCCTGGGGCGGGCCTTCGAGGGCAGGCGGGTCGTCAATGTCTGAGACCGAGGCCGCCGCTGCCCGGGCCCGCGAGGGACAGGAGCTGATCCTGCTCGCGGGGGAGTCCGCCCGGGACGCCCAGATCTACCTCGGTACGGTGCGCGAGGTCGCCTCGGGCGCCGCCGCCGAGACCGCGATCCCGGTCCTGCTGCTCGCCACGTCGCAGCTGCTCCTCGCGGGCTCGCGACTCGGCGCCATCCAGGACATCGTGCTGCGCGAGCGCTTCGAGCCCGACCCCGGCCCGGAGCCCGACCTCGACCCGTTGCACGCGAGCCTTGCCAACCTCTTCGAGGGCCTCGACGACTACGCCGACGTGATCGACCCCGTGACCGACGCCTCGCTGACCCGCGGCTCGCTCTCCAACGACATCGTCGAGATCGTCTCGGCGCTGGACCACGGCCTCCAGCACTTCGACGAGGGCCGGTTCGTCGAGGCGCTGTGGTGGTGGCAGTTCAGCTACCTCTCCACGTGGGGTGACCGCGCCGCGAGCTCGCTGCGGGTCCTGCAGTCGGTGCTGGCCCACCTACGGCTCGACGTCGACGAGGACACCATCGCCGACGCCGAGTTCGACGCGCTGCACCCCTGACCCGCCGCCGCACCCCTGACCCGGAGCCGCATCCGGCGCGGCACCCGGGTCATCGCGGAGACCTGTGGGCCCGTCAGGGCGACACGTCTGCGAGAACCGAGCCCTGAGTCTCACCCCCCGGAGGGGCAACCGCTCGGCGACGGCGGACCGATAAACTGAGTCCTCCGCCAACCGTCCCAGGAGCCTGCCGTGAGTGTGGTCGTCCAGAAGTACGGCGGCTCGTCCGTGGCCGATGCCGAGAGCATCAAGCGGGTCGCGCGCCGGATCGTCGAGACCCGCAGGGCCGGCCACGCCGTCTGCGTCGTCGTCTCGGCGATGGGCGACACGACCGACGGGCTGCTGGACCTCGCCAAGCAGGTCACCCCGCTGCCGCCCGGCCGCGAGCTCGACATGCTGCTCACCGCGGGCGAGCGGATCTCGATGGCGCTGGTGGCGATGGCGATCGCCAACCTCGGCCATGAGGCCCGGTCCTTCACCGGCTCCCAGGCCGGCGTCATCACCGACGCCGTCCACGGCAGGGCCCGGATCATCGACGTGACACCCGGACGGATCCAGACCGCCCTCGACGCCGGGCACATCGCCATCGTTGCCGGGTTCCAGGGCGTCAGCCTCGACACCAAGGACATCACCACCCTCGGTCGTGGCGGCTCCGACACCACGGCCGTTGCCCTCGCGGCCGCCCTCGACGCCGACGTCTGCGAGATCTACACCGACGTCGACGGGGTGTTCACCGCCGACCCGCGGATCGTGCCGGCCGCCCGCAAGATCACCCAGCTCTCCAACGAGGAGATGCTCGAGATGGCGGCGTGCGGGGCAAAGATCCTCCACCTGAGGTGTGTGGAGTACGCGCGACGTTTCGACATGCCGATCCACGTGCGGTCGTCCTTCTCGGCGCACGAGGGCACCTGGGTCACCGACAAACCGCAAGGAGACAGCGTGGAAGCCCCGATCATCGCCGGTGTCGCACACGACCGCACCGAGGCCAAGATCACCATCGTCGGGGTGCCCGACCGAGCCGGCATGGCGGCCGAGATCTTCAAGGCCGTCGCCCTGGCGGAGATCAACATCGACATGATCGTCCAGAACATCTCGGTGTCGGAGACGGGGTTGACCGACATCTCCTTTACGCTGCCCAAGACCGACGGCCAGACCGGTGTCCAGGCGCTGGGGCGGATCCAGGGCAAGGTGGGCTTCGCCACCATCCTCTACGACGACCACATCGGCAAGCTGTCCCTCATCGGCGCCGGAATGCGTTCTCACCCGGGCGTCTCCGCGAGACTCTTCCAGGCGCTCGCCGACGCCGGGATCAACATCGAGATGATCTCGACGTCGGAGATCCGCGTCTCGGTCGTCACCCGCGACGACCAGCTCGACGACGCGGTCCGCGCCGTCCACACGGCGTTCGGTCTCGACTCCTCCGACGGAGAGGCCGTCGTCTACGGAGGTTCCGGTCGATGACCACCGCCAAGCCCACGCTGGCCCTCGTCGGCGCGACCGGTGCCGTGGGCACGGTCATGCGCCAGATCCTCTCTACCCGTGAGGACGTCTGGGGCGAGATCCGGCTCATCGCCTCCGCCCGTTCCGCCGGCAAGCTGCTCGAGCTGCGCGGCGAGCAGGTCGCCGTCCTGGCGCTCGCCCCCGAGGTGTTCGACGGGGTCGACGTGGCGATGTTCGACGTGCCGGACGAGGTCTCGGCGCAATGGGCGCCGATCGCGGCCGCCCGTGGCGCCGTCGTCGTGGACAACTCCGGCAGCTTCCGGATGGACCCGGACGTGCCGCTGGTGGTGCCAGAGGTCAACCCTGACGCGGCCCGCAACCGGCCCAAGGGCATCATCTCCAACCCGAACTGCACGACCCTGACGATGATGGACGCGCTCGGAGCGCTGCACCGCCGGTGGACCCTCACCGAGCTCGTCGTCTCGTCCTACCAGGCGGCGTCCGGAGCGGGGCAGCCCGGCATCGACCGGCTCTACGACGAGCTGGAGGTCGTCGGCGGCAACCGCGAGCTCGGGCAGCAGGCCGGTGACGTGCGAGCGGCACTGAGCAACAAGCTGGGCGACGACTCCCCGTTCCCCGCGCCCCTTGCTCTCAACGTCGTCCCGTGGGCGGGCTCGCTGCGGGAGGGCGGCTGGTCGTCCGAGGAGCTCAAGGTCCGCAACGAGTCGCGCAAGATCCTCGAGATCCCCGACCTCAAGGTGTCCGCGACCTGCGTCAGGGTCCCCGTCGTCACGACGCACTCGCTCGCGGTCCACGCGGTCTTCGCGGAGGACATCACCGTCGAGGCGGCCCGGCAGGCGCTCGTCGAGGCTCCGAGCGTCGTGGTCCTCGACGACCCCGACGCGGGCGAGTTCCCCACCCCGTCGGACGTGGTCGGGTCGGACCCCACCTTCGTCGGGAGGCTGCGTCAGGCGCTCGACTTCCCCAACACCCTCGACCTCTTTGTCTGCGGAGACAACCTCCGCAAGGGTGCCGCGCTCAACACCGCCCAGATCGCCGAGCTCGTCGCGCGGGAGCTGACGGACTGACGCCCACGCCCTGGGCGCCGGGCCGTAGGACGGGTGGTCCGACGTCCGGCGGTGGTACTACGACCATTGGCCACTTGTCCACCTGACCGGGTCGCGCCCACACTCAGCACAGATCAGGCGCCCAACCGGGCGCGATCTGCCGGACCCCCGGCTCACTCCTGTCCGCTGCCTCACTACGGTCCCCACTGTCAGCTGACGACGAGCCGCCCCGGGACTGACCGGCCCCGTCCGACCCGGTGCGTGCGACCTCACGAGGTCGCCGCGACATTCCCCGGTGTCGCCGCCTGAGCGGACGGGGTCGTGTCGCTCCCGACACCGGAGCCCTCTGGGGGTCCACGGGCTGCTCGCCCGCAGTCCGTCCGCCAGAGGTAGCGTGGTGTGCATGATCTGGACGCCGGACCGCACCCGCGGTGACTGCGGGACTCCCGGCCGGTCGGGACAGTCGACGGGAAAGCGCCGAGATGGCTGACCCCGTCGGCGCCGACCCCGGGCGGAGCGAGTGGCAGTCCGCGCGCCGCGCCGTGGCCCGGCGCCACCACCCCGACGTGGGAGGGGACGTCGAGGTCTACCTCGCCGCCCTGGCAGAGGTCGACACCCGTTTCGGACGGGGGCCGGCGCGAGCAGCCGTGCCCATCATCGTGCGCCGCTCCCGGCTCCGCCGCGCCCGCAGGACCCTGCGCAGTGTCGCCGCCGTCGTGCGCCGCACCCGCTACACCGAGCTGTGACCCCCGTGACCCGGTGACCTCGTGATCGGGTGAGCTCCCGGCCAGTCATCGCTGCGGCATCGACCGACGGGTCCCCGATGCGCGCCGGGCGTCGACGCCCGGACCGTGCCGGGGCCTCAGGCCCGGCGCAGGGTGACGACGGCCCGCACTCCGGGATCCGCGTCCTCGAGGCGGATGGTGCCCCCAGCCCGCCGCAGGAGCGCGCGGGTGATCGGCAGACCCAGCCCGCTGCCGCCGCTGTCGCGATCCCGTGCCTCGTCCAGCCGGGTGAAGCGGTCGAAGACCCGCTCCCGGTCGCCGGCCGGTATGCCGTGCCCGTCGTCGCTGATGCTCAGCTCGACCGAGCCGGGCAACCAGTGCACACCCAACGTCACCTCCCGGTCAGCGTGCCGGACGGCGTTGTCGAGGAGGTTGAGCAGCGCCCGGGTCAGCGCGTCCCGCTCGCCCTCCACCC
>NZ_JBKJPP010000080.1:0-22897 GCF_046595215.1 Lapillicoccus sp.
GCGCCGACCAGGCCTTCAGGGTGTCGAGACATCCGTAGAACCTCGGTCAGCGGACGGCGCGGGCGGCTGGGCAGGCGCGGGTGGTTGGACGGACGGGGCGTTCTCGGCCGGGAGGCGCGTTGCCCGGAGCTGCTCCAGCTCCTCCGTGGAGATGACCCTTGTTGCCCCACCTGAACGACTGGCGTTCAACGGCTGCGTGTGGTCTCCCTCGGTGTCCTCCGACGGGTCCTGGGAATCGCCCACGCCTGACCCGCCTGCGCCGCTGCCGTCGTCGGCCGCGTCGGACTCCTCGGCCGCGTCGGCGGCGTCGGACTCCTCGGACTCCGCGGCCGCGTCCGTCGTGCGCTCGTCGAGCTCGTGCAGGTCGTCAGCACGGGCCGTGATCAGGTCGCGGTCACCGGAGCCCACCGCGCTCAGCAGGCCACCGAGCAGGCGCAGCTCGGCGGACAGTCGGGCCCGACGGAGCAGGTGGCGGTCCGGGCGCTCCGTCCGCACCTGCGCATAGGCCTCGAGCACGCTCTCGAACGCCTCGGGGGAGCACTCCGAGATGAGCGCCGCGAAGTCCTCGGCGGGGTCGGCGACCTTGGCGTCGTCCCACCCGGTGATGCCGCGCACCACCCCGGTCGAGGCGTCCTCCTCGCCCTCGAAGACCACCAGGACCTGGTCCCCCGTGAGGTCGCCGTGGATGGGCGTCGGGGCGAACCGCCAGATCGACACGTCCTCGAGCACGCGTTCCCACCGAGCGAGCAGTGCGGGAGGGACGTGACCGGTCGCTGCGCCACGGTCGAGGTTCGCGAGCTTGCGGGTCCGGGACTCCTCCGCCTCGTAGGCGGGTAGGCCCGCCTCGTCGAACACGGCGCGGTCGATGTTGTGCAGGGCCGCGACCGCGCGCCCGAGCTCGGCGGCCAGGCCCGGACCGGCGGGCACCGACCCCAGGTCGATGGGCCGGCCCATGAGGTGGGGGTAGACGACGGCGCGACCCTCCGGGACAGCGACGAAACCACGTGGCGCCGGGACCGAGAACGGTAGCCGTCGACCGATCAGCGCGAGCAGCGCCACCGTGGTGTCCATCTGGGCTCCGGCAGCGGCGGTCAGGGGCGCCCGCACGACCCACGTGCGGTCCTGCGAGTCGGTCACGAACGCGACCTCGTGCCGGTGGCCCGGCTCGGTGCGCGCAGCCCGCACCGACACCGGGTCGAGCCCGGGCACGGCAGAGCTGGCCAGGGCGGCGAGAAAGGCTGGCGTGCGGCTCACCCGCCCACCGTATGCCGTGGCTCGGCCCCAGCGCCGCAGGTCACCCCCGACGACATAGGGTGGCGAACGTGGGACCTGCTGCTGACGTGCTGACCCGACTTGCCCTGTCCCGGGGGACGCTCGACCGTGCCGGACACCGGCGTGCCGACCCGGACCTGGTCCCGACCCTCCTCGCCGACCCCGCGACCCGGGTCGCCGTCATCGTCGGTGAGACGATGGAGGTCATCGACGACCCCTCCTCGCCGACCGGATACGGGCTTGCGCTCAGGGCTCCGCTCCCCGGGGACGGGGACCGTCTCGCGGTGTTCCTCGGCGAGGAGGGCCGGGGGCGCGAGGCCACGGCATACCTCGCGGTCGTGGGTGAGGCGACCGACGCCGGCGCGGGGGACTGGCAGAGCCTGCGGGCCGCCGGCCTGACGCTCGGCGATCGGGACGCCGGGATCTTCACGACCGCGCAGGCCCTCGCGAACTGGCACTCGACCCACCCCTTCTGCCCCCGGTGCGGGGCCACCACGAGCGTGCGGACGGCCGGATGGACCCGGCGGTGCGACCGCGAGGGGAGCGAGCACTACCCGCGGACCGACCCCGCGGTGATCATGGCCGTCATCGACGACGACGACCGGCTGCTCATCGGGCGGGCTCCGGCGTGGCCCGAGCGCCGCTTCTCGGTGCTCGCCGGCTTCGTCGAGCCAGGGGAGTCGTTCGAGTCGGCGGTGGCCCGTGAGGTCGCCGAGGAGGTGGGCATCACGGTCGCCGACGTGACGTACCTCGGCAACCAGCCCTGGCCCTTCCCCTGCTCGGACATGATCGGGTTCCGGGCGCGCGCCCTCGACACCGAGATCACCCTCGACCCGGTCGAGATGGCGGAGGCGCGGTGGGTGACGCGCGCGGGCTACCTCGAGAGCCTGCGCACGGGAGAGCTGATCACGCCCTACGGCATCTCCATCGCCCAGCGGATCATCGAGCACTGGCTGGGCCGGACGGTCACCGACGCGCTGAACTCCGAGCAGTGGTGACCCAGACCTGACCTCGGAGCCTGCGGCGCCTGCGGCGTTTGCGGCCCCGTGGCTCCGCGTGCGACGGTCACGGTCATGGCCACCCCACCCGCGCGAAAGCGCCAGCCCCTGCCGGGCGCCGTCTACCACCAGGAGCTGGCCCGGCTGCAGTCCGAGCTCGTGACGATGCAGGAGTGGGTCCGCCTCACGGGCACCCGGGTGGTGGTGCTCTTCGAGGGGCGCGACGCCGCCGGCAAGGGCTCGGCCATCAAACGGGTCACGGAGGTCCTCAACCCCCGGCACGTGCGGATCGCCGCCCTGCCCGCCCCGACCGAACGGGAGCGCACGGAGTGGTACTTCCAGCGCTACGTCGCCCACCTGCCGGCTGCGGGGGAGATCGTGCTCTTCGACCGCTCCTGGTACAACCGGGCCGGCGTCGAGAAGGTGATGGGCTTCTGCTCGGACGAGGAGCACCGCCGATTCCTTCGGCATGCCCCCGTGTTCGAGCGGCTGCTCATCGAGGACGGCATCCTCCTGCGAAAGTACTGGTTCTCCGTGTCGGGCAGCGAGCAGGAGCGCCGCTTCCGGTCCCGGGCGAAGGACCCGATGCGGCGCTGGAAGTTGTCGCCGATGGACCTCGAGTCCCTGCTGCGGTGGGAGGACTACTCGCGCGCCAAGGACGAGATGATGGCGCACACCGACCTCGATGCCTCGCCGTGGTTCGTCGTCGAGTCCGAGGACAAGAAGGCCTCACGCCTCAACACCATCGCCCACCTGCTGTCGACGATCCCCTACGAGGCGCTCGAGCCGCCCCGGGTCAAGGTGCCGCACCGTCCGGATGCCGTGGGATACGAACGTCCCCCACGCGGGGACCAGCGTTATGTGCCCGACGTCGCGGCCCGGCTCAGGCTCCGAGGCGCTTCCTGACCTCGACGACGCTGGGGTTCGTCGCGGCAGAGCCGTCAGGGAAGAGCAGCGTGGGCACGGTCTGGTTGCCGCGGTTGACCTGCATGACGAACTCCGCGCTCGCCCTGTCCGCCTCGATGTCCACCTCGGTGAACGAGATGCCCTCACGGTCCAGCTGGGTCCTCAGGCGGGCGCAGTAGCCGCACCAGGACGTGCTGAACATCGTCACGGTGCCGGCCTCGGGGGTGTGGACGGACATACAGGCGTCTCCTCGGGAGTCATCGGGTCAGGTCTTCGTTGGCGTGAACGGTTGACGGCGGGCAAACCTTCCCGATGGGATGGAGCATGGCATCGTTGCGCCCCGATCTGATCGCCCTCGTCGCCGCCCGACCGCTCGCCGCCCTGGCCACGACCAAGGCCGACGGCCGGCCTCAGCTCTCGGTCGTCACCTACGCCTGGTATCCCGACGACACGCTGGTCAAGGTCTCGACCACCGACCACCGGGCCAAGGTCGTCAACCTCCGCCGCGACCCCCGAGCCTGCCTCATGGTCACGTCCGAGGACGGCTGGTCGTATGCCGTGCTCGAGGGTTCCGTCGAGCTGTCCGCGACGGCGCGGGAGCCGGACGACGACACGGTCGAGGAGCTGGTCGCGCTCTACCGGGACGTGCAGGGCGAGCACCCGGACTGGGAGGACTACCGCGGGGCGATGGTCAGGGACGCCCGGCTGGTCATGCGACTGCACGTCGAGCGGGTCTACGGGCTCGTCCAGGGCTGACGACCTAGACTCGTCCGGTCATGACGCCCGCCCTCGGACC
The DNA here is from genome assembly GCF_046595215.1 of Lapillicoccus sp. Classification (NCBI taxonomy): domain Bacteria; kingdom Bacillati; phylum Actinomycetota; class Actinomycetes; order Micrococcales; family Intrasporangiaceae; genus Lapillicoccus; species Lapillicoccus sp. The sequence continues at coordinate 3,973 of NZ_JBKJPP010000080.1, forward strand.
CCCCGACATCTCGGCCGACGCCGTCCTCGCGGGCCTCGATCCCGAGCAGCGTCAGGTTGCCGCGTCCCCCCTCGGACCGATGTGTGTCCTCGCCGGCGCCGGCACCGGCAAGACCCGGGCGATTACCCACCGCATCGCCTACGGCGTCCACTCCGGGTCCTACCAGGCGCAGCGCGTGCTCGCCGTGACCTTCACGGCCCGGGCCGCAGGAGAGATGCGGACCCGGCTGCGCGGTCTCGGCGTCGGCGGGGTGCAGGCGCGCACCTTCCACGCCGCGGCGCTGCGCCAGCTGCACTTCTTCTGGCCCCAGGCGATAGGCGGGGCCTCACCCGAGGTCCTCGCCTGGAAGGCTCCGGTCGTCGGCGAGGCCGCCTCCCGGCTGCGCATGCAGTTCGACCGGGTCGCCATCCGGGACCTCGCCTCCGAGATCGAGTGGGCCAAGGTCAACCTCATCACACCGGAGGGGTATGCCGCGGCCGCTCGCTCCCAGGGCCGCGACCCCGCGGGCCTCGACGCCACCGCGATGGCCCGCGTCTTCGAGACGTACGAGCAGTGCAAGAACCAGCGCGGCGTCATGGACTTCGAGGACGTCCTGCTCATCACCGCCGGGATCCTCGCCGAGCGCGAGGACGTCGCGCGGGCCGTCCGGGGGCAGTACCGCCACTTCGTCGTCGACGAGTACCAGGACGTCAATGCCCTGCAGCAGCGCCTCCTCGACCTGTGGCTCGGCGAGCGCACGGACATCTGTGTGGTCGGTGACCCCGCCCAGACGATCTACTCATTCACTGGCGCGACCCCCGAGCACCTGCTCGGCTTCTCGCGCCGCTTCCCCCGGGCCGAGGTCGTCAGGCTCGTCCGCAACTACCGCTCCACGCCGCAGATCGTCGGTCTGGCCAACCTCGTGCTCCGCTCCGCGGCCCGATCCTCCACCGGGCCGGCGGCGGGCAGCTATGTCGAGCTCCAGGCCCAGGGGGAGCCGGGTCCGGCACCCAGCCTGAGCGAGCACCCGGACGACCCGGCCGAGGCCCACGCGGTGGCGTCCGAGATCGCCCGGTTGGTCGGGGGCGGCCACCCGGCGTCCGAGATCGCCGTCCTGTTCCGGACCAACGGCCAGTCGGAGTCGTTCGAGTCGGCGCTCGCCGCGGCCGACGTCCCCTACCTCGTGCGTGGCGGCGAGCGGTTCTTTGCGCGAACCGAGGTCAAGCAGGCCCTGCTGCTGCTGCGCGGGGCGGCCCGCAGTGATGACGGCTCCAAGGCGTTGCCCGACCTCGTGCGCGACGTCCTCGGCGGGGCCGGCTGGTCGGTCACGCCGCCGAGTTCCGGGGGAGCGGTGCGCGAGCGCTGGGAGTCGCTCAACGCGCTGGCGACGCTGGCCGACGACCTCGTCGGGGCGAGCCCGCCGGCCCGTCTGATGGATCTCGTGCGTGAGCTCGACGAGCGGGCGAGCGCCCAGCACGCGCCCGCCGTCCAGGGCGTCACGCTCGCCTCCCTGCACGCCGCGAAGGGCCTTGAGTGGGACATCGTCTTCCTCGTCGGCTGCAGCGACGGCCTGATGCCGATCTCGATGGCGGAGGGCGCTGCCGCGATCGAGGAGGAGCGGCGACTGCTCTACGTCGGGATGACCCGGGCCCGCAGCGACCTGCGCCTGTCGTGGGCGGCCTCCCGCACGCCCGGTGGTCGGGGCACCCGTCGCCCCTCCCGCTTCCTCGACGCCACCGCCTCGGTGCTCGGAGCGGGGGCCCGCTCCACCCCGAAGAAGGCGCCCGGTTCGGGCCGGGCACCCAAGGCGTCCACCGCGACCAGGCCCCCCACCTGTCGCGGGTGCGGGGTCGAGCTGACCAGCGCGGCCCACCGCAAGGTGGGGCGGTGCGAGAGCTGTCCACCGACCTACGACGAGGCGACCTACGGGGCCCTGCGCACCTGGCGGTTGGCCGTGGCGCGCAGCCAGAGCGTGCCGGCCTACGTCGTCTTCACCGATGCCACCCTCACGGCGATCGCCGAGGCGAGGCCCGCCACGCTGACGGAGCTGACCCGGATCGCCGGGGTGGGCGCACGCAAGCTCGACCTGCACGGCGGCGCCGTCCTCGAGGTTCTCGCGGGTGGGGACCCGGAGCAGATTGCCGAAAAGCACACGGTGACAACGGAATCCGCCAGCGCGACACCGTCCTGAAAAGAATCTGGGCAATTTCTCGTAAATGAGTTGTTCGCTCTGAGCGGACGGGCGTAACCTGATCGAACGCCACCCCAACGGCTCAGTCAGTCGGCGGGGATCCACGAGACGAGCGAAGGAGGTTGGTCCTGATGAAGAACACCACGACGAAGTCCACGGTCGCGCAGACCGTCGCGTTCTCGCGCGTTCGTGTCGATGGCCCGCAGTCGACCAACCTTCGCCTGCTGGCAGACACGCTCGCGACGCACGAGGGGACCACTGTGTCCGCACCCACTGTGTCCGCACCCGTCCTCGATCCCCGTATCAGCGGCGCCGACGCCATCCTCCGTGGATGGAAGGGCAAGACCCGGATCCAGGACGACGGATTCGGCCCGTTCGCGGGCTTCACCACCAGCACGACCCTGTTCATGGATGTCGCACAGTTCCGCCCCGGGAGACCTCCCGTCTGACCCACCTCAGACCGGTCTCACCTCCAGGCCGCGGAACCCGACATCCGGGATCCGCGGCCTTTTCGTTTGTCCAGGCCGCCGACCAGAAGGCCGAGGACATGACCACCACCGCAGTCCAGCAGCACGCAGCACCGCATGACGCAGCACCGCATGACGATTCGTACGACACCGATCGACACCACGAGGTCAGCCAGAGGCACTGCCACCGCGGTGGCGACGAGAAGAGGGAGGTGACACTGATGCAGCTGAGCGCACTGATCGACCTGAAGGCGCAGGCGAAGGCGAAGGGCTCGGGCATTCCGTGTCGCGACAACGACGCCGAGCTGTGGTTCGCCGAGAGCCCCGCCGACGTGGAGTTCGCCAAGTCCCTGTGCGGCACCTGCCCGGCCGTGGCCGAGTGCCTCGCCGGGGCCCAGGAGCGCCAGGAGCCCTGGGGTGTCTGGGGTGGCCAGCTCATCGTTCAGGGGGAGGTCGTCGCCCGCAAGCGCCCCCGGGGTCGTCCCCGCAAGAACGACGTCGCTGCCTGATGACCCACGCCCGGCGTTCCCACCGCCGACTCCCGAGGACCGGCCGCGGCCGGACACTCATCGCTGTCGCTCCCGTCCGTCGAGAGCTGCGGCCATTGAACGCTGTCGCGGTGCCCTGCACCGCTGGACCAAGGAGTGCACCCATGTATCACCTTCAGCACCAGGACCTCGCTCGAGCAGAAGTCGAGCGTCGCTTTCGCACCCGCAAGGTCGAGGGCATCCGGCGCAGCGCGCGACTGATCTCGCTCGAGATCCGTCGCTCGCGGCGGCCGGGCCACGAGCAGTGACCCGGACCACCACCATGTGACCGCCCCTCGGGGGGCGGGGAGATCAGAGGATCTCCCCGCCCCTCTGCGCATAGGCTTCGAGCATGAAGGCTTCGCTGCACATCGCCCAGGATCCTGCCGCCGACGAGGTGCTGAGCACCGACCCGTTCGGACTCGTCGTCGGCATGCTGCTCGACCAGCAGTTCCCGATGGAGCGGGCGTTCGCCGGGCCCGCCAAGGTCCTCCAGCGGTTCGGGACGCTCGACCCCGGGGCAATCGCCGTGGCCGACCCGGAGGAGTTCGCGACGCTCTGCGCGACGCCGCCGGCGATCCACCGCTACGGTCGTTCGATGGCCGGGCGCATCCAGACACTCGCGGCCCTGGTCGTCGAGACCTACGACGGTGACGCGGAACGCATCTGGACCGGGGCGAGCAGTGGCACGGACTTGCTGGCCCGGCTCGAGGCGCTGCCCGGGTTCGGCGCCCAGAAGGCCAGGATCTTTGCCGCCCTGCTGGGCAAGCAGCTCGGCGTCCAGCCGGACGGGTGGGTCGAGGCGATCGGGCCCTACGCCGAGCCGGGCTCCTACCGGTCCGTGGCCGACGTCGTGGACCCCGAGTCGCTCGAGAAGGTCCGGGCCGTCAAGAAGGAGGCCAAGGCCGCCGCCAGGCACGCCTGACCAGGCGCTCTCACGCGGCATACCGCGGGTGTTCACTGGGCTGGTGAGCAGCGTCGAGCACCCGATGGTCTGTGTCAGCTGCGGATCTGTCCCCCCGCCCGGTGACGAGGCGGGCGCCAGGGCGACCTGGGCGATGGCGCTCGAGAGCGGGTGTGTCGTCTGGACCTGCACCACGTGCAGCCGCGAGCACCTGCGCAGCATCGAGGGCAAGCTGGACCCCGCTTGGTGGTGACCGGCACGACGACCCAGCCGGTATGCCGGGTACGCGGCTCCGGCGGCTCAGGCGCCCGAGCCCACCGGCGGCAGTTCCGCACCGGGGAAGTGTGCGGCGACCGTCTCGCGACCCCTGACCTCGCCGCCGATCTGGCACAGGACGCCGATCCCCCCGAGCCAGACCCGGTGGATGAGGAGGTAGTCGGGGGGGAGGTTGAGCTTCATCCCGACCGTGTAGTTGGGTTTGCGGGGGTCGTTGATGTGGGCGAAGACGTCGCGCAGCCAGGGCCGCGAGAAGGTGAAGGTGTCGGTGAGCAGGGGGTCGATGAACGGCTTCAGGTATTCCAGCAGGCGGTCGGCGTCGACGTCCACCCCCGGGCGGACGAACCCGGTCCGCCGCAGGCCCGCGAGGGTGCCCCCGGCGTCACCCCGGAGCGCCAGGGTGAGGAAGGCCCCCATCTCGGGGGGCAGGCCGCCGGGCAGCCGGTTGACGGCGCCGAAGTCGATGACGGCCAGCCGGCCGTCCGGGAGGAGCTTGAAGTTGCCGGGGTGGGGATCGGCGTGGAGGATCCCCACCCGACCTGGTCCGACGAGCAGGAACTCCATGTAGCGCTGCGCGGCCAGGTCGCGCTCGGCCGCGGTGCCCTTGGCGATGACCTTGGACAGCGCCTCACCCTCGACCCACTCGCTGACGAGGATGCGCTCGGTGTGGCGCAGGACGTGCGGGACCAGGAAGTGGGGGTCGCCGTCGAAGCCCCGGGCGAACGCCTCCTGGGATTTCGCCTCCAGGCGGTAGTCGAGCTCCTCGGCCATCCGGTCGCGCAGCTCCTGCAGGATGGGCTTGATGTCGATGCCCGGCACCCACACGGTCGCGAGCCGGGCCACCTTGGAGATCTGGTTGATGTCGCTGAGCAGGGCGGGTCCGGCGCCGGGGTACTGGATCTTGACGGCGACGTCGCGCCCGTCCTTCCAGACCCCGCGGTGGACCTGCCCGATGGAGGCGGCCGCCACGGGCTCGTCCGTGAATTCCAGGAAGTTGCGCCGCCAGCGCGGACCGATCTCCGCCGCCAGCACCTCGTGGACGACCTTGGCCGGCAGTGGTGGGGCGCTGTCCTGCAGCTTGGTGAGCATGACCCGGTAGGGCGCCGCGAGCTCCTCGGGAAGGGCAGACTCGAAGATCGACAGGGCCTGCCCGAACTTCATCGCGCCGCCCTTGAGCTCCCCGAGCACCTTGAAGAGCTGCTCGGCCGTGCGGGCCTGCAGCTCGGCAGCGACGAGCTCGGCCGGCTTGCCCCCCACCCGCTTGCCGAAGCCGAGGGCGGTGCGCCCGGCGAAGCCCAACGGCAACGTGGCCAGCTTGGCCGCTCTGGTCACGGCATTGCGCGGAAGGTCACTCACCCCGTCATTGTCACCCGAGCCGGATCTGGCGCGTGACCGGGTGGACGTGACGTGTGTCGCGTCCGGTGACCGGGGCACGCGGGGTGGCGGTGCCAGCGGCGGTGGTCCAGTCTCGGCCAGGGCACGGTCACCTCGAGCGAGACCCCGGGGGGCACCGGATCGCCGGCGAGGACGGCGTGGGTGACCATGGCGACGACCCCGGCCGCCACGCACGCCATCGTGCTCTCGCTCCGGATCTCACCCCCTCCCCCGAGGGGCAGCTGGGCCCGGACAACTGGCCAGGACGAGTCCCGGTCGGTGCGTGACAGCTCGAGGCACTCGAGACATGGCAGGTCGTCGTCGCGGCCGATGAGCGGGCCGATGACGATGCGCTGACCGTCGCTGACGACCGGGAGGTGGGGCACCCCGCGACGGCGCCAGGGCTCACCCTGTCGGGGGTCGACCGCCCCCTCGGCGACGAGGACGACGAGGTCGGGTCGGGGCCGGTGGGGGTCGGCGCGCAGCTCCTGCTCGACGGCGTCGAGCGCCCACCCGCCCACGTCGACCCGTCCCACGCCGCCGTCTCGCAGCAGCGCCGCGATGGACCAGGGCAGGCGCCCGGATCCGGAGACGAGGACACGCCGGTGCGCGCGGTCGACGACCCGGGCGAAGGGGTCTCCCGGCAGGTCCCGCACGAGAGCGAGGACTTCGGCGTCGTGGAGGAGGCCGTCACGCTGGGAGGCCCGCAGCCGTCCGAGGTCGACGCGGTCCGGGCCGTCCACGGCGAGCAGGTCGTGCTCTCGCAGCAGGGCGAGCAGCTCGGCGGCCCGGACCGGGGGGACCCCACAGGCCGCCGCCACGTCATCCAGCCCCACCTCTGCGGCAGCGCCGTCGAGGCCCTGCAGCAGGGCGATGTCCGCGGGCCCCAGGCCGCTGAGGATGACGCCGCCCGACTCGGCGCTCACGCCGAGCTGGACGCTGTCGGCGCTGCGGCGCATTGGACGGAAGTACGGCTTCAGGCGTGGGCGGGGTGTCACGTCGGTCCTCCAAGGGGTGCTCGACCGAATCTGCCACACTCAAACCGCATCAACCGCACTGATCCACAGGTTTATGGGGGTGCGCCGGCACGAATCGCTCGCAGCCTCCGTGCCGCGGTTTCACCCGAGGGGCGTCCGGGCGGCAAGAAGGGCGGGACCGTGACGGTCCCGCCCCCTCTCACCCGTGGGGTGGATCAGCTCTTGCCGAGAATGCGGTTCAGGTTCGTGCTGCACACGGGGCAGACACCCTTGGCCATCCGGCGGCCGTTCTCGCTGACGACGACCTTGCCCTCCGCCTCGCGCTTCTCCTTGCACTTGACGCAGTAGAACTCGCCCTTGTAGGTCTCGCCCGTTTCGGTTGCAGGCTTCTTGGTTGCTGGCTTGTCAGCCATCGACGTCTCTCCTTCGTTGTCACGCCCTGGTGGTCGGCGCTGGACTTCGCTCACCCTAGACCAGCCTGAGCACAAAGTGTCGCATTGGCGAGCGTGGGGGCGGGGGCGGACGGGCGGTCCGGCGGGGGCGGCTGGCCCCCACCTCGCACCCGTCGGCGGGGAATCGTCGTAACCTCGGATCCATGGCCGACGAGGGCGAGGTGGAGGTGCGACGCAGCCGACGCCGTCGCCGCACCGTCAGCGCCTACCGCGAGGGCGGGCGCACCATCGTCCTCATCCCGGCCCGGTTCACCAAGGCCGAGGAACGCCGGTGGGTCGACGCGATGCTCGGCAAGCTCGCCGACGGAGACCGGCGTCGACGCCCCAGCGACGAGCAGCTGGCCGACCGCGCAGCCGAGCTGTCGGCCCAGCACCTCGGCGGCCTGGCCCGGCCCAGCTCGGTGCGATGGGTGACCAACCAGCACAGCCGCTGGGGGTCCTGCACCCCGGCTGACGCGACGATACGGATCAGTGACCGACTCAAGGGCATGCCGGGCTATGTTCTCGACTACGTGCTGCTGCACGAGCTCGCGCACCTGCTGCAACCGGCGCACGACCGCGCGTTCTGGCGCCTCCTCGAGGGATACCCGCGGCTCGAACGGGCCCGCGGCTACCTCGAGGGGGTGGCTGCCACGGTCGGGCCCGGCGCCGGCTGGAGCGATGCCGGGGACGTCGACGAGGGCGAGCCCGTCGAAGACGTCGTGCCGGGTGGGTCGATCCGGCTGTTCTGAGGAGCGGGGCTCAGGGCCTGCCGGCCACCGGGGTGAGCATCTGGCGAGCCAGCTGGACCAGGCGGCTGAGCTGGGCACGGGTGCCCTCTGGCAGGTCGTCGACCGGCCACCACCGCACGTCCAGCGACTCCTGGCTCGCGCTCGGCTCGGCGCCCGCCGGTGCCAGCGCGGCATACCGGATGTCGAGGTGCTCCTCGCACCGTCCGAACATGCCCACGAGCCGGTGCCGGTCGAGGTCCACGGGAAACGGGGTGACCCGCAGGCCGTCGATCCCCGACTCCTCCCGGGCCTCCCGCTCGGCCCCGGCGCGCACGCTGCGGTCAACGGCCTCGAGGTGGCCACCGAGCTGGAACCACTGCCGCGCCTTGCGATGGTGCGTCAGCAGGACCCGCTCCCGCGTCGCGTCCAGGACGAGACAGCTGGCCGTGAAATGGGCCGGCGGGCCTGCCTTGGCCATGGCGCCGGGGTGCGCGTCGAGGTGCTGCAGCATGTCGAGGCGCACCAGCTCCTGCTGTGCATCGACGGTCCGCAGACCGCGCAGGAGGCGCCGGGCATCGGCGTGGAGGAGCTGGTATGCCGGGTGCCCACCGCCCGCCGTCAGGTCGCCTACCTCAGCCACGTGGCGCGGCGCCGGGTTCGTCCCGAGGATCGTCCTCGCGCGAATCGCCGTCCTGGGGGTCCTCGTGGGGGCCGTCCTGCCCCGGCTCCTGGGCGAGGAGGGCGTCGAGCGCGGTGTCGAGGTCGTCACTCGACCCGGAGGCCCGACGCTGCTCGACGTAGCCGAGCGGGTCGTCGAGATCGGCTCCCGTGGGGGCGATGTCGGGGTGGGCCCAGGGCGCGTCGCGGAACTCCTTGCCGCCGGCGTTCTCGAGGGCGGCCCAGAGGTTGGTCGCGTCCTTCAGGCGGCGCGGTCGCAGCTCGAGACCGACGAGGCCGCTGAAGGTCTTGCTCGCCGGGCCCCCGGCCCGCCGCCGCCGGACTGCCTCGCCCAGGGCGCCTGCATGCGGCAGGTGGGGCGTGGTTGCCTGTTCGGTGACGAGGTCGACCCAGCCCTCGACGAGGGCGAGCGAGGTCTCGAGGCGGCCCAGTGCGGCCTGCTGGGCCGCGGTGGGCGTCGGGGCGAAGAGCTTGTGCTGCAGCGCTTCCTGGATCGCCGTGGGGTTCTGGATGTCCACCGAGCGCAGCTGTTCCTCGATGGCGTCCGTGTCGATGGTGATGTTGCGGGCGTAGTCGCGCACCGCCGCCTCGAGCTGCGGACCGAGCCACGGGACCTCGGCGAAGAGCCGGGCCCGGGCCGACTCGCGCACGGCGAGGTAGAGCCGCACCTCGGACTCCTCGATGCCGAGGCCCTCGGTGAAGGCCGCGACGTTGGTGGGCAGGAGGGCGACGTCCTCGGTCCGGAGCAGCGGGAGGCCCACCTCGGTGCCGCTGAGCAGGTCGGCGGCCAGCGCCCCGACGCCGTGGCCCAGCTGCGCCGAGAACATCGAGCCCGCGAGCTGCTCCAGGGCCGGCCTCACTTGGTCGAGGAGGCCGCCGAGGTCCAGCCCGGGCACCTGCGGCATCGACTCCGCGAGCGCCTCCGGACCCAGCTTGCCCATCTGAGTCTTGAGGGCCTCGGTGATGGCGTTGGTCACTCCGGTCGAGACCGGCTCGACGAGGGTGTGCCACGTCGGCATCGTCGCCTCGACCCACTCGGCCCGGCTCCAGGCGAGCCCGGTCCCGGAGGGGGCGTCGAGCGTCGTCACGGGGTCGATCCACAACTGCGCGACGCGGACGGCGTCGGTCACCTCCCGCTGCTGCGCGGCGGTGATCGTGGGGTCGGCGTCGGCTCCTGCCACGGTCTTGCGGGCGACCTCGGTCGCCATGGTCATCCGTGACTCCTTGGTCTGGGGAGCGAACATCTGGGCGATCTGTCCCTGCAGCATCGCCAGCAGTCCAGAGTCCTTGGGGTCGATCCCCATCCCCTTGAGCAGCTCGCCCATCGGGTCGCCGCCCTGGCCGCCGGGGCCTGCGGCACCGCCGAAGCGGCGCATGAGCTCGTTGAGATCGGGCAGCTGACCACCTCCGCCCGTGCCGCCCAGTCGGCGGACCAGGTCGCCGAGGTCGGGTCCCGACCCGCCCGCGCCGCCGCCGAGGAGCTGCTGGAGCATCGCGCCGAAGTCGGGCATGGCGTCCCCGCCGGTCCCACCAGGCCGATCACGTGCCCCGCCGGGGACGGAGCCGAACCCGATCCGGGGACCGCTCGTGCTGCCTGCGGCCGGCTGATTGTCGCCGGGCTTGTCCCCACGCGGTTTGTCGGCACCCGGCTTGTCGTCACCGGGCTTGTCGACCGCGCCGGCCCACCCGTCCGCGCCCGGCGAGCTCTCGGCGGAGGGGTTGTCCGAGGACGCGCCCCCCGGGCCGGGCGCCGGCTCGTCCGGGAGGTCGTCCGCGTGGTCGTCCGGGGGGGTGGGGCGATCGGACATGGGGGGCTCCTTGCCTCCTGAGAGGATGTACTTCCTTGACAACCGTAGGAGGTCCCGGTGAGTTCCCCGTTATCGCCTGCGCGCCGGCCCCGTCAAGAACGCGGCGTCAAGAATCTGGCCGATCCGGCAGCCCGGGCCCGTCCCCTCCGCGACCTCGTTGCGCACGCCGGGCACCCGGCATACGACAATGGGACCTGTCTCGGGGTGCTCCTCGAGGAGATCAAGGGCCGACACGTCGCGGCGACCCTGAGCCAGTGACGTGAGGAGGAACCGATGAGCAGCAGTACCGAGGTGGTCCTCGCCGAGGTCCGCGATGCGCCCCTGTCGGTCGACGAGCTCGTCGACGCGGTCCGCGACCCCCGGGCGGGCGCGGTGGTGACGTTCATCGGCTACGTCCGCGACCACGACCACGGCGGGTCCGTCGAGGTCCTCGACTACTCGTGCCACCCGAGCGCGGCCGACGTCGCCGCCGCCCTGGCCGCCAAGCTGGCCGCGGACGGGCGAGCGGTGCGGATCGCCGTCGTGCACCGCGTGGGACACCTCATCGTCGGTGACCTCGCGGTCGTGGCCGCGGTCAGTGCCGAGCACCGGGCGGAGGCCTTCGAGGTGTGCCGGGCGCTGATCGACGAGTTCAAGTCGACGGTGCCGATCTGGAAGCACCAGGTGTTCACCGACGGCTCTGACGAATGGGTGGGCCTGCCATGACGTGGCGTGGCCGACGTGGCCTGCCGACCTCGGACGGCGCCGGGTGGATCACTCGGCACGGCGCCGGCGCGATGACCCAGCAGGGGCCGCCCGCGCCGGCGCCACCCGCACTGCTCGCGACCGACGAGCCTTCCGCGGCGACGGCGCCGGGCCCGGGGCGCCCGTCCCGTCGCGCCGTCGCCGCGCTGGTAGCCGTCTTCTGCGGACTGCTGATCGGCGCCGTCGGCAACCTCGTCCACCTGCCCTACGCGGTCATGCTGCCCGGCCCGGCCGCCAACGTGCTGGGCCAGGAAGCCCGTGAGGACGGGCAGCAACGCGACCTCATCGCCATCGACGGACACGCCACCTACCCGACGACCGGCGCCCTCGACTTCACGACGGTGCGGGTCAATGGCGGTCCGGGCTACCCCGTCACCGTGTGGGACCTCGTCGGGGCATGGTTCGACAAGAGCCAGGCGGTCTATCCCGTCGATGCCCTGTTCCCGCCGCAGCAGACCGCCGAGGACGTGCAGAGCGAGAACCAGGCCGAGATGGTCGACTCGCAGCAGGAGGCGGCGGCCGTCGCCCTGCGCAAGCTCGGCATCGCCGTGCCCGAGCGGATCAAGGTGGGCCAGATCGCCAAGGACGCCCCGTCGGCGGGGGTGCTCAAGGCCGGCGACGTGATCACGTCGGTCGCGGCCGTGGCCGCGACGTCCGCGGACTCCCTGCGCGCCGCCATCCAGAAAGCAACCCCCGGCCAGCCCGTCGACGTCGTCGTCCAGCGCGACGGCGCCGCGCAGACGGTCCACCCGATGACGGGGAAGTCGCCGGACGGCCGCACCGTGCTGGGCATCGTCCTCGGCGTCGACTTCGCCTTCCCCTTCTCCGTCAAGATCGACGTCGGCGCCGTCGGCGGCCCGTCGGCCGGCCTGATGTTCTCGCTCGGCATCTACGACAAGCTCACCGACGGGGCCCTCACGGGTGGCCGCAACATCGCCGGCACCGGCACGATCGACAGCGCCGGCACCGTGGGCCCGATCGGCGGCATACGCCAGAAGATGGTCGGCGCGAGGCGGGGTGGGGCGACGTTCTTCCTCGCTCCGGCCGACAACTGCGACGAGGTCCGCGGCCACGAGCCGGACGGCATGCAGGTCGTCAAGGTCGCCACCTTCGACGAGGCAGAACGGGCCGTCGCGAGCATCGGCACGGGTGACCCGTCCGGTTTGCCGCCCTGCTGATCGGGTGGCTGGGGCCCGGCCACCTGGTGCCGGGACCGGATGCGAGCGCTCACTCCTCGAACGTGGCCCTCAGCGCCGCGACCAGACCCGGCGCGAGGTCCGGCCCGGTCGCGACGGCGTCGTCCGAGTCGTGGTCCCGTTGGCGCAGCAGGCAGATCGACGCCCCACCTCGCAGGACGGCAACCACGAGGCGCACGTCCTTGCGCTCCGGGTGGTTGGCGAGGGCGGTCACGGCCGCGTCGGGGTCGTCGGGCAGCCCCCGCTCGGCGTCGGGCGGCACGACCATCCGCTCCACCGCGAAGGCGCACCCGTCGACGTCCTGCGGCCAGGCGACCCGGCCGAGGACCGACTCGAGGTTCGTCGAGGGGTGCAGGCCCTCCTGCTCGATCGCGGTCAGCGCCCCCGGGGCGAGGTCTGACCCACTCATGCCCGGCCGCAGCTGCGGCTCCTTCTCCAGGAGCGCGGCGGTGCGCACGAGCGCGAAGAGGCGCGGCGGCTGGTCCCAGCCGCCCGCGGCGACGTGCCGCTCGGTGTCGAGGGCCGCGACGGCCATGGGGTCGAAGACGGGGCGCACGGGTGAGCTCACCCCCCGCATCCTTCCGTATGCCGTGCGCCACCAGTGCCGCGTCCGGCACCTCGGCACTGCTTGTTCGCGCAGCGTCCGGCACCTCGGCGGTCCGGGCAACCGACCCGCCGGACGCAGGGGGGGCCGTGCATCGGTCCGGCAACGATTGGTGGCAGGTGCTCGTAGCGGGCACCCGGCAGACAGGTTGGGCGTTCACCTGTACGTATATTTGGTGCATGTGCGTGCCGCGTGCGACAACAGATCGGGCCCATGGTGAGTGAACGCGACTGGTTTGGCGAGCAACCGAGTTCGGAAGGAGGCGGCGCAGGGGCGACGGCACGGCCGGCGCCGACCCGACCCCGCGGGCCGTTGGTGCCCACCCTGCTCGTCCTGGTGGGCCTCGCGATCGTCGTGTCCCTCGTGGCGCAGTTCTGGACCGAGATCCTGTGGTTCGACTCGGTGGGGTTCCGCTCCGTCTTCGTGACGGAGCTGGGCGCACAGGTCCTGCTCGGCATCGTCGGGGGACTCCTCACGGCGGCCATCGTCGGCTCGAGCCTCTACATCGCCTACCGGAGCCGTCCGATCTACGCCCCGACGACGACCGACCAGGACGCGCTCGAGCGCTACCGCGAGGCGATCGAGCCGCTGCGTCGGGTCGGGATGATCGGTGTCCCACTAGGCATTGGCCTGCTCTCCGGGCTCGGCGCTTCGGCGCAGTGGGAGACGTACCTGTTGTGGCGCAACGCCGTTCCCTTCGGCAAGAACGACCCCCACTTCAACATGGACGTCGGCTTCTTCGTCTTCACGCTGCCCTGGCTGACCTTCCTTGTCGGCTACCTCAGCATGGCCCTGATCATCGGTGTCCTCGTCGCCGCCTTCACGCACTACGTCTTCGGCGGCCTGCAGTTCCAGGGCCGCAACCGGAGCACCACCTCGGCCGCCCGCCTCCACCTGTCCGCGCTGCTCGCGGCGATCGTCCTGGTCCGCGCGGCGGGCTACTGGCTCGAGCGCTACTCGCTGACGACGAAGAGCACCGAGCTCATGACCGGCATCCAGTACACCGACGCGTCGGCGGTGCTGCCGATCAAGGCCATCCTCGCCATCGCGTCCGTCATGTGCGCCGCGATGTTCCTGACGGTGATCTGGACGAAGTCGTGGCGGCTGCCGATCATCGGGGTCGTCGGCCTGCTCGTCGTCTCGATCGTTGCCGGCGGCATCATCCCGGCCCTCATCCAGTCCCTCAAGGTGCGCCCGAGCGAGAAGTCGCTGGAGTCGCCCTACCTGGCCAACAACATCACCGCGACCCGCGACGCCTTCGGACTCTCCAGCATCGAGGTGACGCCCTACAACGCCGCCACGACGGCCACCCAGGGACAGCTGCGCAACGACACGACCACCGTGCCGGGGATCCGCATCATCGACCCCAACGTCGTCGCCCCGACCTACCAGCAGCTGCAGGCCGGGAAGAACTACTACCGTTTCCCTGACACGCTGGACGTCGACCGCTATCCCGTCGACGGCAAGGTCAGCGACACGGTCATCGCCGTGCGCGAGCTCAACCTCGACGGAGTGCCTGCAGGACAGCGCAACTGGCTGAACGACCATACGGTCTACACCCATGGTTACGGCGTCGTCGCGGCCTACGGCAACCGCAAGGACGGCGACGGCAAGCCGGTCTTCTTCGAGCAGAACATCCCGTCCGCGGGCAAGCTCGGCAAGTACGAGCCGCGGATCTACTTCGGTGAGCAGTCACCGGAGTACTCCATCGTCGGTGCGGCCCAGGGGGCCTCCCCGCGCGAGTTCGACTACCCCGACGGCTCGGCCGCAGGACAGGCCAACAGCACGTATGCCGGGCAGGGAGGCGTCGAGATCGGCTCGTTCCCGCGCAAGATCGCCTACGCCCTGAAGTACCGCGAGGCCAACTTCCTGCTCTCCGACGCGGTCAACTCCGGCTCGAGGCTGATCGACCACCGCAGCCCGCGCGACCGCATCGAGCGGGTCGCGCCGTGGCTGACCCTCGACGGCAATGCCTACCCGGCGGTCGTCGACGGCAAGGTGCAGTGGATCGTCGACGGCTACACGACGACGGCCGACTACCCGAACTCGCGCCTGACCTCGGTGGAGGCGGCGACGTCCGACTCGATCACCACGACGCGTCAGGCGGTGCAGCCGATCAATGCCGGACAGATCAACTACATGCGCAACTCCGTCAAGGCGACGGTCGACGCCTTCGACGGCACCGTCCACCTCTACGCCTGGGACGAGACCGACCCCATGCTCAAGGCCTGGATGGGTGCCTTCCCGGGCACCGTGGAGCCTGTCACCAACGTCAGCGCCTCGCTGATGTCGCACCTGCGCTATCCCGAGGACCTGTTCAAGGTCCAGCGCGACATCCTCGCGAAGTACCACGTGACCAACGCGGACTCGTTCTACGGCGGCAACGACTTCTGGAAGGTGCCGACCGACCCGACCAAGGACCAGCGGACCACCGACCAGCCGCCCTACTACCTCAGCATCGCGATGCCGGGCCAGACGGACCCGTCGTTCTCGCTCACGACGTCGTTCATGCCGTTCGGCACGCGTGAGGTGCTCTCGGGCTTCCTCGCAGTCGACTCCAACCCGGGGACGGCCAAGGGTGAACGGCGGGCTGGCTACGGGCAGCTGCGCCTGCTCGAGCTGCCGCGGGACAGCAACGTGCGTGGTCCGGGCCAGGTGCAGAACGACATCTCCTCGTCGAGTGTCGTCCAGGCCGAGGGCGGCCTGACCCTCTCGCAGTTCCTCAACCTGCAGCGGCAGGCCGGCTCGACCGTCGTCCTCGGCAACCTGCTGACCCTGCCAGTCGGTGGCGGGCTGCTCTATGTCGAGCCGATCTACGTCCAGGCCAAGACCGAGTCGGCCTTCCCGCTCAACCGGGCCGTCATCGCCGCCTTCGGCGACAAGCTGGCTTGGTCGACGACCCTCAACGGGGCCCTCGACGCGCTCTTCGGGGGCAACGCCGGCGCGTCGTCCGGGGACAACACCCCGACGACGCCGACGACGCCCACGACACCGACGCCGCCGGGGGCCGACAACCCCGCCCTCACCAAGGCGCTCACCGAGGCCCAGACGGCGCTCAACGACGGGGACGCGGCACTCAAGGCGGGCGACTTCACCAAGTACGGAGAGGCCCAGACCCGGCTCAAGGACGCCATCAACCGGGCGGTCGCGGCCTCGCCAAACGGCGGCTCGGTCACGCTGGCGCCGGGGGGCGCACCCACGGGGGCTGCGACGACCGGTGGCACCGCCGCGGCGACCCCGTCCGCGGCCGCCCCGGCGGGGACACCGACGGGGTGATCCGGGCCGGGGCGCCCCGGGCGCAGCGCCGATTTGGTCTGTGCGCCCCGCTCCCGTAGGGTTGCGGCATACCGACGCGGGGTGGAGCAGCTCGGTAGCTCGCCGGGCTCATAACCCGGAGGTCGCAGGTTCAAATCCTGCCCCCGCTACCAACGCGTGAGCGGTATCACCGCAGGTCTCAGGCTCGTAAGCTACCGCTTGCGGGCCTGCGACATGTCCGGGGCAGGTATCGGCCGTGACGGAAACCGTGACCACAGGCGTCCCTGGTGTCTCGCCGCGTCTCCGTTGGAGGAGATGCATCGGGACACTAGAGCGTGATCTGGACGGGCCAGTAACCACGTGACGGCTCTCGCTGGGTCGAATGCCACGGTTGCGGGCGCAACCGTGGCGGTCAGCGCGTCCGGCTGCTCGTTGACGTATCCCAGGATGTGCCAGATGAGGAACCCGGAGACCGGGAAAGAGGCGGCGGGTGCACGCGTTGATCCACCGCGGCACTCTCGCGGCACTGCGGGGTTGTCGCGGCACTGCGGGGTTGTTGGATGGTGCAGTGGACGCCTGCGCCGGAGGCGTGCCTGAGCCACGAGACTGCGCTGGATACGTACAGGATCAGCGACGTCAACCCCAATCGCATCCATGTCACCGTCAGCAAACAGCGAGGACTGCGCCGCGCCGGTGGCGAAGACTGGGAGATCCCCTACGAGGACCTCGCGCCCGCGCACACCGGTTGGTAGCAGGAGATCCCGACGGTTACGCCGGTGACCTCCCTGGAGCAGTGCACGTATGGGACCCCGACCTACCTGCTGCGTCAGGCCATCGAGCGAGGGCACGCAGGGGCTACTTGAAGACGGCACAGCGGGAGGGCTCGGCGGCGAAGTTGGAGGCTCGCCATGCGCGATGAGCCGATCACGTCGAGGCTCGCTGCCTTGCTTTGCACGCTGACCCCGAAGACCAAGCAGCCGGTGTCCGTCAAGATCCTCGCCACCTGGATTGCCCACGCCGAGGGCGAACTCGGACCGGAGGCCGAGGGAGGCTGGTGGGCCACCGCCACGTAGCAGAAACTCCGCCACACCGCGGCCCATCGATGGCTTGCCAAGGGAGGGCGCCGAATCCGGGTTGATGACGGTCGCAGGTTGGACCCGCGGCGACATGCTCGTCCGATACACCAGAGCCCGGGCCCCCGAGAGGGCCGCCCAAGAGGCGCGCAGGCTGGATCTCGGCGATCTCAGCTGTGCGTCCGACCTCGCACGCCAAGTGATAAGATCATCTTATGACCCTGCTGGCCGTGTGTCTCGACGCCCGGCGCGATGAGGGTGTCGCGCGGCTACGGCGCGTGCTTGCCTTGCGTGCGCTGGTGGCAACCGGGATGAGCCAGCGTCAGATCGGCGAGATATTGGGCATTACCCAGCCGGCCGTCAGCCAGCAACTCAAGTTCGCGCCTGAGCTCGACGAAGTGCACCCCGAGGTCTTGTTGGAGGCGGCCGTGCCGGTCCTCAAGGCGCTGGCGACAGATCGCGCCTACACACGGCTTGCTGTCTTCGGATCGGTGGCTCGTCACCAGGCTCGTCAGGACTCCGACATCGACCTGCTGGTCGACGCTCCCGAGGGCACCTCGTCGTTCGGATTCATCCGCTTCAAGCAACTCATCGAGCAGGTCCTGGGTCGCGAGATCGACCTGGTGTCGTACGGCGGCCTGAAGCCGAAGCTGGATGACGACATCCGGCGCGAGGCGGTGCTGCTCTGATGGACCGCAAGGCTGCCAAGGAGCTGCTTCACATCAACGGCTGGCTCGAGCGGGTTGACGAGATCGTCGAGCGGGGCAGGGAGGCCTACCTCGCCGACGGCCTTCTCCAGGAAGCCGGCGACTCCCTGATGATGAAACTCGGCGAGGCGGCCAACCGGCTCTCAAGGCTCGGGGTGCTGGCACCGGACGGAGTGGAATGGGCCCTGGCGGTGGCAAACCGCAACTTCCTCATCCACCAGTACGACGAGATCAACCGCGAGCTGACCTGGCAGACGCGGTCGGTGGACCTGCCCGCGTGGAACAAGTCGCTCCAGAAACTGTTCGAGGCCGCTGCGACGTCGATTGAAGAAGGTTCCGACTGAGGTAGCTCAGCTCTGGCTTCGAGACGTTATCGAGCATCGGCGACGAGGGATTCGACCAGCGTCCCTCTCCTGTCCAGGAACGCCCGGGAAAAGCGGTACTACTCGGGGAGCCCGAGGTTTTGGAATTGAAGCGAGGGCGGCTCCTTCATGAGACCGAGGTATTCGGTAGCTTCCGGGTCTCGTCAGCGGCCGTCGCGATGCCCCTGGTTTCGTCCTCCACGGCGGGACAGCGTCCGCCGGGGAGATGCCTGCCACCGTCCCCCGTCGGGGGTCACCGGCATCGTGGGACGGGCGTCCGACGGGCGTCGCCGGTCTCAGGCCGCTGTCAGACAGGCTCGTCGGTCCTGTCCGGCTCCCCCGCGGTCAGCGACCCGGCGTGCGCGCGGGCGCTGGGGTCGCGACGGATCTTGAGCAGACTCGCCACCGTAGTGACGGTCAAGACCACGACGATGACCGCAAGGCTGAGGTTGGTGCTGATCTCAGGAACACTGCCATTGATGCCATGGCCGTAGTGCAGCACGAGCTTGACGCCGATGAAGGCAAGGATCAACGCCAGGCCGGTCGACAGGAAGACCAACCTGTCCAACAGACCCTTGACCAGGAAGAACAGTGGCCGCAGGCCCATCAGGGCGAAGGCGTTGGCAGCGATCACGATGTAG
>NZ_JBKJPP010000156.1:0-18920 GCF_046595215.1 Lapillicoccus sp.
GCGAGCAACCTGCGCCGCGGCCGGGGTGGCACCGGGGTCATCGGCGCGCTGCTGCAGGACGTCAGCAACAGCTTCTCCTCGAGTCTGCTCCGGGTCCTCGAGGACACGGTTCGCGGCCGGCACGGGGTGGTGCTCGCGGCCAGTCTTGACGAGGAGGCCGACCGCGAGCGGGAGCTCGTCTCCGACCTGGTCAGCCGCCGGGTGGACGGTCTCATCCTGATGCCCGCCACCCACGAGCACTCCTACCTTGCGGCGGAGGTCCGGGCCGGGCTGCCCACGGTGTTTGTCGACCGCACACCGCACGGCGTGGGCGCCGACAGCGTGGTCGTCGACAACCGCAAGGGCGCCCGCGAGGCCACCAGGCACCTCCTGGCCCTCGGTCACCGCCGGATCGCCCACCTCGCCGACCTCGCGGCGATCGAGACCGCAGCCCAGCGGTCGGCCGGCTACGAGGCGGCGCTGCGCTCGGCCGGGTTGCAGGTCGACCCCGCGCTCGTGGCGACGGGGCTGCGCACGTCCGAGGCCGCAGAGGAGGCGCTGGTCCACATGCTCAGGATCGAGGAACCCCCCACGGCGATCTTTGCCTCGCGCAACACGTTGAGCATCGGGACGATCCGGCTCCTGCGCAAGGTCGGTCTCTCGCACCGGGTGGCCGTCGTCGGCTTCGACGACTTCCCGCTCGCCGACCTCATGGACCCCGCGCTCACGGTGGTCCGCCAGAACGTCATCAGCCTCGGGACGCACGCCTCCGAGCTGCTGTTCGCCCGGATCGACGGCGACACCTCGCCTCCGAAGCACATCGTCATCCCACCGACGCTCGTCGCCCGGGGGTCCGGGGAGATCCCCCCGCCCCGACGCCGCTAGGACGGCGCCAGTGGGGCCGGGCTGTCAGCGGTCCTGCAGCCCGGTCGCCATCGACTCGAGCCGGGCGATCCGCTGGTCCATGGGCGGGTGGGTCGAGAAGAGCTTCGAGATGTCCTGGGCGCGGAACGGGTTCGCGATCATCATGTGGCTGGCGTTGACGATCTGCGGCTGCGGCTGCAGCGGGGCCCGCGCCACCCCGGTCTCGAGCTTGCGCAGGGCGGACGCCAGGGCCAGCGGGTCGCCCGTCAGCCGGGCGCCGTCCTCGTCCGCGTCGTACTCGCGGGTGCGGCTGATCGCCAGCTGGATGACGGTCGCGGCCATCGGCGCGAGCAGGGCGAGCAGGAGCAGGGCGAGGGGGTTGGGGCGGTCCTCGTCGTCGCCGCCGAACCCGCCGAAGAGCCCGGCGAACATCGCCATCTGGGCGACCGACGTGACGATGCCGGCGACGGCCGCCGCCACCGAGCCCGTGAGGATGTCGCGGTTGTAGACGTGCTGCAGCTCGTGGCCGAGGACCCCCCGCAGCTCGCGCTCGTCGAGCAGCTGGAGGATGCCCTCGGTGCAGCAGACCGCGGAGTTCTGCGGGTTGCGGCCGGTGGCGAAGGCGTTCGGGGCCTCGGTGGGTGAGACGTAGAGCCGGGGCATCGGTTTGTTGGCGCGGGTCGACAGCTCGCGCACGATCCGATACATCACCGGCGCCTGCGCCTCGCTTACCGGGTAGGCGTGCATCGCCCGGATCGCGAGCTTGTCGCTGTTCCAATAACCGTAGAACGTCGTCGCCACACCGATCAGCGCGAAGACCCAGATGAACCGGCCCCCGGCGACGAGAGCGCCGATGCCGAGGAGCAGGGCCCAGATCGCGCCGAAGAGGGCGGCGGTCTTGAGCCCGTTGAAGTGCTGGTGCATGTCTGGGAAACGTGGAGGCACTGCGCGTCGTTCCCGGCGCAGTCCGGCCCCTCCGTCAGCCGAGGGGGCCGAGGAAGAGCTGCGGCGCCACGGACAGGACGACCAGGGCGAGCGTCCCCAGCGCCAACGCGACGACGTGGCTGGGGTGGATGGTCACGCCGCCACCGGCCGTGGGCGTGGTGGGTGCGGGGGTGGCGGGTGCGGGGGTGGTGGGTGAGGCGACCGGCGCCAGGATCGCCCGGAACCAGCGGAGGTAGACGGCCACCCCGAGCACGGCGTTGACGGCCGCGAGGACCGCGACGAACCACCAGCCCTCGACCAGCACCGGACGGAGCGCCACCACCTTGCCGATCAGCCCGAGCAGCCCGGGCGGCAGCCCGGCCAGGGACATCAGCGCGAGACCCAACGCACCCCCCACGAGCGGCTGGCTGCGCAGCAGGCCGCGGTATGCCGTCAGCCGCCGACCCGCACGCGCCGCGCCACCGCGGAGCGTGAGCGCCACGACGGTGAACGCGACGAGGGTGGCAACGAGGTAGGTGACGAGATAGCCGGCCGAGGCGCTGACCCCGAGCCCGGTGACGCTGAGCAGCGGCAGGACCACCCAGCCGGCCTGCGCCACCGTCGACCAGGCCAGGAGCCGGACGACGTCGTCCTGGCGCAGTGCCATGACGTTGCCGAGGGTCATGCTGGCGATGGCGAGCACCGCCACGCCGACGAGGCCGGGCCTGCCGAGAGACGTCACCGCGCTGATGACGACGAGCAGGGCCCCGAGCGCGGCCACCTTTGACACGCTGGCGAGGAAGACGGCGATCGGCAGCGGCGCCCCGGCGTAGGTCGTCGGCGTCCACGCGTGGAAGGGCACCAGCGACAGCTTGAAGCCGACGCCGGCGAGGACAAGGACGACCGAGAGGGAGAGCAGGCCGCGCTGCGGGCCCGTTGACGCGGCGGCTGCCGAGCCGCTGAGCAGCGTCGGGGTCCCCGTCGCAGCGAACCAGCAGGCGGCCGCGAGCGCCAGCACCGCGAACGAGACGATCGACGTCGTCAGCAGCTGCACCGCACCCGCGATCGCCCGGCGGGTGCCGGGGAGGGCGGCGAGTGCCACGACGGGTAGCGTCGCGAGCTCGAGGGTGACGAGCCAGGACCCCAGGTCACGGGCAGCGGCCACACCGACCGCCCCGCTCGTTGCCGCGAGCACGAGGGCGAGCATCACGGCCGTGCGGCCCGCCTCGCGCCGCTGCTCGAGCGGCCACGCGAGCAGGAGGGTGACGGCTGCGGCCAGGAGCGCGGCGAGCTGCAGCGTGGCGCTCAGGCCACTGACCGCGTAGAAGCACGGGCTGCCGCCGGCCAGGCACAGCGTCCGTGACGCGTCGGCCGGGGCCGTGCCGAGGGGGCCGAGCGTGCCGCTGCCCCCCACGAGCAGTGCCGCGAAGGCCAACCCGTAGTGGACCCGCTGGACGGTGGGGAGGGCGACGTCGACGGCCAGCACGAGGACCGCCCCGGCCACCGGGGCGAGGACGGGCAGCAGGACGCCGAGGTCGAGGCTGATCACCGGCCCGCCTCGACGATCGTCGACGTCGGCGTCACGACGGTCGGCTCACGGACGCCGTTGATGATCGCGGCGGTCTCCCTGGCGGTTATGGCGAGCAGTGGACGCGGCATGACCCCAGCGGCGATCACGGCGGCGGCGAGGACGGCGATCACCCCCCACTCGCGGCCCCGGGCATCGACGCGGGTCGGACCCTGCGGTGACCACCGCAGCGATCCAGTCGGACTGCCCGGCGCAGACTGACCGGCAGGCCAGGGGTAGGCGGTGGCACCAGATCCCCCGGTGGGCCCGGGGTGGGCGGTGGCACCAGATCCCCCGGTCGGCTCAGGGGATGCGGTGGCGGCAGCCTGCCCGGGGGGCCCTGCTGGCTGGGTGTGGGTGCGGATCCCGGGGGCCTCGGTCTGGGCGGCGGCGACGGCCCCGGCCTGGTCGGGGCGTCCCGC
Organism: Lapillicoccus sp.; assembly: GCF_046595215.1. Taxonomy (NCBI): domain Bacteria; kingdom Bacillati; phylum Actinomycetota; class Actinomycetes; order Micrococcales; family Intrasporangiaceae; genus Lapillicoccus; species Lapillicoccus sp. Next base: position 3,757 of record NZ_JBKJPP010000156.1, read on the forward strand.
CCAGACCAGGCGCAGCACCCGCAGGGCGTAGCCCGCTGCGAGCGCGAACCCGAGGACGGCGAGGACGGCGAGGACCCGGAAGAGCCCGGTGGGTCGGCCTGCGGCCGGTGACCAGGCGGCATACACCGCGAGGAACTCCCCCCAGAAGCCGACGAGCCCGGGCAGGCCGAGCGCCGCGGCGAACCCGACGACGAGGGCGTAGCCCATCCGCGGGGACGTCTCCCGCAGGGCGTCCCGGGCGACGGTGAGGTCCGAGCTCCCCCAGCGCTCCTTGAGGCCGCCGACGACGAAGAAGAGCAGGGCGGACACGAGGCCGTGCGCGATGTTGGCGAAGAGCGCAGCCTGCAGGCCGGTCTGCGTCCCCGACGCGAGGCCCAGCGCGACGAAGCCCATGTGCGCGACCGACGAGTAGGCGACGAGGCGCTTGAGGTCACGCTCGACGAGGCAGGCCAGGCCCCCCCAGAGGATGCCAACGACGCCGCCCACCGCGAGCCAGGGCGCGACCACGCCGAAGCCCTGGGGGACGGTCGGCATGGCCACCCGGATGATGCCGTAGGTGCCCATCTTGAGCAGGACCGCAGCGAGGAGGACGGACCCCGCCGTCGGCGCGACGGTGTGGGCCGGAGGCAGCCAGGTGTGGGCCGGCCACAGGGGGACCTTGATGCCGAGCCCGGCGACCAGGAGCGCGGCGATGACCACCTGACGGCCGACGGGGAGGCCGCCTCCGTGCCGTGCGGCGAGGACCGTGAGGTCGGAGGTGCCGCTCCCCGTCACCAGCAGGAGGATGCCGAGCAGCATCAGTGTCGAGCCGAGGACGGTGAAGAAGACGAACCGGTTGGAGGCGTCCCCCCGCACGGCCTCGCTCGCGTGCTCGTCGCCGAACCGGGCGATGAGGACCCACATCGGGATCAGGACGAGCTCGAAGGCGATGAAGAACCCGATGGCGTCCCGGGTGACGAACGTTGCCAGCGCGGCGAACTCGACGAGCAGCAGGCAGGCGTAGAACGTGGCCGTCGATCCCTCGCCGTCGGCTCCCCGGCCCGGCTCACGGCCGCGGGAGTGCAGGACCACACCGACCGTCAGGGCGGCAGTGAGCAGCACCAGCGGGATGCTGATGCCGTCGAGGGCGAAGTGCCAGCGCAGTCCCAGGGCGGGGACCCAGGGCGCATCCACCTCGGGCCGGACCCAGGCGCAGAACAGGGCGACGACGAGCGCGACGATGCTGGCCGCCACGGCGACGTCGTGGGCCCGCGCGCCCCGTGTCGAGCGGGCCCACCCGAGGAGCCAGATACCGGCAGTGGCCGGGACGAGGAGCAGGAAGATCAGAGCCACACCGTCACCCCCGCGACGGCCAGGGCGACGACCCCGACGACAAGCGCGACGAGTCCCGTCGACGGAACCCCGCGGTGGGCCCGCTCGCCGACACGACCGAGCAGCCCGGCGACGGCGCCCGCACCCCGGGGGTAGGCGTCGACGACGTCCCGGTCGAGGGTCACGACGACACGGGCCACGGAGACGACCCCCCGACCGACCGCTGCGTATGCCGTGTCCACACCGAAGCCCCGATCGCTCCGCTGCTGCCAACGGGCGCCGAGCCGGGCGGCCGGGTCGCCTCCGTCGGCCGCCGCCGAGCGGACAGCAAGCGCGGTGAGGACGACGACCACGACGGACATTATCGCGAGGACGACGCCCAGGTGGATGCCGCCCGGGAGGGCCGGAAGGAAGAACGTGCCGACCACGGTGAGGACGGCGAGGGCCGAGACCGTGATCGCCGCGGCTGCACTGATCCGGCGGGGGGTGGGTGCGGCCGTGGCCAGGTCGTCACCGGCGGAGGCTGCGGCGTCCGGGCTCTCGGCCTGTCCGCCCTCCGCCTCGGCACGGGCGAGGGCGACGTCCTCGGCCTCGGACTCGGTCGTGAGCAGCAGCCAGGCCCGGGCGGAGTATGCCGCGGTGAGGGCGACGGTGACGACGAGGCCCACCAGGACGACCGTGGCGGTCGTGGCATCGGGCCCCCCGAGCTGCTCCTCGGCCACGGCGAGGACCCCCTCCTTGCTGAAGAAGCCGACCAGCGGCGGCACCCCGGCGAGCGCTGCGAGTCCGAGACCGATCGACCACTGGAGGGCGCCGCGTCCCCGGGCCCGACCGCGCAGCGCCACGAACGCGGTGCCGCCGCCGAGGACCGACAACCAGCCGATCGCGAGGAAGAGCAGCGACTTGAAGATCGCGTGCGAGAAGAGGTGCCCGAGGCCGGCGCCCACCGCGCTCACGGACGAGGTCCCGGCAAAGGCCAGCGCCGACAACATGATTGCCACCTGGCTCAGGGTCGAGTAGGCCAGCATCCGCTTGATGTCCGACTGGGCCAGGGCGAGCACGGCGGCGTAGACCATCGTCAGCGCGGCGAGGACCCCCAGCACCGTGCGGGAGGTGGCGTCCACGGCATACACCGGGTGGAAGCGGGCGATCACGTAGGTGCCGGCTGCGACCATCGTCGCCGCGTGGATGAGGGCGGACGCGGGTGTCGGGCCCTCCATCGCGTCGGGAAGCCAGTCGTGGAAGGGGACGAGACCCGACTTGCCGGCGACACCGATGACGATGCCGATCAGCGCCAAGGTGAGGACGGGGCTCGTCGTGACGAGAGCCGACAGCGACCCGGGCTGCTCCCCGGCCCAGTGCGCGAGGACGGCGCCGAGGCCGGTCGAGCGGGCCCCCCCGGCGAGGATGACGAGCCCCAGGATGAAGCCGATGTCAGCGACGCGCGTGACGAGGAACGCCTTGTGGGCCGCCCGTCGGGCCGACTCACGGGTGCTGACGTGGCCAATGAGCAGGTAGGAGCACCACCCCATCACCTCCCACCCGACGAGGGTCAGGACGAGGTCGCCGGACTGGACCACCAGGAGCATCCCCGCGAGGAACAGCGAGACGGTCGAGGCGAAGACGGGGTAGCGGCGGTCGTCGTGGAGGTACCAGATCGAGAAGACCTGGACGGCCAGGCCCACCACCGCCACTGCGAGCGCGATGACGGCCGACGTCCGGTCGGCGAGGAGGTTGAGCGGGACGTCGAGCTCACCCGCTGCCAGCGGCCCGAAGGTCGAGATGGTCTGGACCCGGTCGTCGGTGAGGACCAGCGCGAGCAGGGAGAAGATGAGGACGAGGGTCGCCGTCCCGGTCGCGACGAGCCCGGCGATCGGCCGTGACCACCGCAGCCAGAGGCCCGCGAGGGCCGCGAGGGCGGGTAGCAGGACGACGAGGTGGACGCTGACGGCGGTCACCGGCGCGCCTCGGGGGTCTCGGCGTCCTCGGTCTCGGGCAGTGCGGTGAGGTCGATGTGGCCCTGGAGGCGGAACATCGCGAGGACCACCGCGAGCGCTACGCAGATCTCCGCGGCCGCGATGGTGATGATGAACAGCGTGAGCACCTGCCCGGTCTGCAGGGCCGAGACGTCGACAGACCCGAGGGTGACGAGGATGAGGTTGGCGGCGTTGAGGATCAACTCGACCCCGATGAGGACGAGGACGGCGTTGCGCCGGGCGAGGACGGCGTAGGTGCCGGCGCCCGCGAGGACGCTGGCCAGCACCATCGGCAGCCAGAGGTGCATCACCTCGGGGCCTTGGCGGGCGCGTCCGGCGCCGCAGCCGATGCGTCCCGCGCCGCCGTCGCGCCCCGTGCCCGTGGCAGGGCCCCGGCCACGGTGGCGATCGCGAAGGCACCGACCAGCGCGGCGAGGAGCAGCAGCGAGAGCAGCTCGAAGGGCCAGGCCCAGGTGCCGAAGATCGCACTGGCCACCGCGCGGGTGTCGCCGTTCGACGGCGTCATCGGCCCCGACCCGACGAGGGGGACGAGCATCGAGGCGAACAGCGCCGTCGTCGCCGCTCCGAGCACGGCCGCGAGGACGCGCTGGAGGGGGGACGTCCCCAGCTGCCGGTTGATGCCGATCGGCGCCCGGGTGAGCATCAGCGCGAAGAGGACCAGGACGACGACCGCCCCGACGTAGATCAGGACCTGGACCAGGGCGACGAGCTCCGCCCCGAGCACGACGTAGCACCCGGCGAGCGTGCCAAGACAGACGACGAGCCAGAGCGCGGAATGGACCAGCTGTCGCGTCGTCACCGCGAACACGGCACCGGCAGCGGCGATGACGCCCAGGAGGGCGAAGACGATGTCGCGGGTCGTCACGCCCCGTCCCCCTCCTCGGTTCTCACGGCGGGGGGGCCCGCAGCGGGGGGCTCACGGAGGGCGGGGGGCTCACGAACGGCGCGCGGCGGCTTGTTCGCCGCCGCGATCTCGGCGGGTTCGGCCGACGCCGGGTCGAGAGCCGGCGGCGGCGGGACGGTCTGCATCCACTGTCCGAGCCGGTCCTTCTCGTGGAGCAGGTCGCGGATGTCGGTCTCGGCGTACTCGAACTCCGGGCTCCAGTGCAGCGCGTCGAAGGGGCACACCTCGATGCAGATCCCGCAGTACATGCAGAGCGAGAAGTCGATGGCGAACCGGTCGAGGACGTTGCGCTGCCGGTCGCGGCCCCCCTCGGTCGTCGCGGGGATCGTCTCCTTGTGCGAGTCGATGTAGATGCACCAGTCCGGGCACTCACGCGCGCAGAGCATGCACGAGGTGCAGTTCTCCTCGGTCAGCGCGATGACCCCGCGCGACCTCGGGGGCAGGGACGGCTGGGTGTCGGGGTACTCCGCGGTGTGGCTGGGACGGGCGAGCGTCCTCGCCGTCGTCGCCAGTCCCTTGACGAGCCCGGGAAGGATGCCTCCCGTCAGCCGTCGCCGGTGTTCGTGCTCCGTCACTGGAAGACCACCACTCCCGCGCCGGTGAGGGCGAGCTGGACCAGGGCCAGCGGGACGAGCCAGACCCACGCGAGTCGTTGGAGCTGGTCCTCGCGCAGGCGCGGCCACGAGACCCGGAACCAGATGATGACGACCGCGACGAGCAGGGCCTTGAGCAGGGTCCAGACCCAACCGACCGCGTCGTCGAAGGGGCCGCGCCAGCCGCCGAGGAAGAGCACCGTGAAGAAGAACGACATGACGACGATGCCGGCGTACTCGGCGAGCAGGAAGAAGGCGAAGCGCAGACCGGTGTATTCGGTGTAGGCCCCGAAGACGATCTCGGAGTCGGCGACCGGCATGTCGAAGGGCGGACGCTGCAGCTCGGCAAGGGCAGCGGTGAAGAAGCAGATCGCGCCGGGCAGCTGCCAGAGCAGCCACCACGGGTTCCACTGCTCGACGATGCCACCCAAGGACAGCGTGCCCGCCGCGAGCGCGACCGAGGCCACGGAGAGGACCATCGGCAGCTCGTAGCTGAGCAGCTGGGCCGCGGAGCGCATCGAGCCGAGCAGCGAGTACTTGTTGGCACTCGCCCACCCGGCCATGAGGGTGCCGAGGATGCCCACGCCCGCAGCGGCGAGCACGAAGAGGGCGCCCGCGTCGACGTCGGCGGCCACGAGACCGGGGCCGAGGGGGATGACGCAGATCGCCACGAGGTAGGGGACGAGCGCGACGCCCGGGGCGAGGCGGAAGACCCATCGGTCGGCCCGGGACGGGGTGATGTCCTCCTTCTGGACGAACTTGACCCCGTCAGCGACGAGCTGCGCCCACCCGTGGAAGCCGCCCGCATACATCGGGCCGAGCCGGCCCTGCATGTGGGCCATGACCTTGTGCTCCGTCTGCCCCACGACCAGCGGGAGGACGAGGAAGGCGAGCAGGGTCACGACCGCCCGCAGGACGACCTCGAGGGCGCTCACCGGGGCCCCCACTCGGGTCCGGGGACGCCGGGAGCCGCGACCTTGCGCCGCGCCCCACCCGGCCTGCCGGGCTTGCGCTCGCCGCCCTCGCCGGGCTCCTTGGCACCCGGCCAGGCCTTCGAGGCGCGCGCCGCGAGCACGAACGACTTGCGCAGTGGGTGGCCCTCGAAACCGTTGGGCAGCAGCAGCGGCCGCAACCCCAGGCCGGTCCCGTCGTCGAACCCAGCGACGTCGATGCCGAACATCTCGTGCATCTCGCGCTCATGCCAGGCCGCGCCGGCGAAGAGCGACGTGAGGCTGTCGACGGCCGCGCCCTCGCAGAGTCGGGTCCGCAGCAGGTGGTCGCGGATCGCACCCCGCCGTGAGGTGTCGTAGAGGTGGCAGACGATGTCGAATCCGGGGTTCTCTGCCGCGTCGCTCTCGTCGACCGCGGTGAGCCAGTCGAAGAAGGTGAAGCCGGCGTCCCGCAGCTCGGCGGCCCCCCGGACCCACTCGTCTGGGGCGACGTCGAGACAGGGCTGCGCACTCGAGGTGGTGGACGCCGGCGGGGTGGCGGTCATCGCTCGTCTCCCCCCAGGCCGAAGATGTCGTCGGCGAGGGTCTCCGGGGCGTTACCACCCGACCGGGGGGCGCGCCGACGGACCGGGGGCGTCGCCGACTCCTGCGTGGCCGGCGGTCCGGTCTGTTGGGGCGGAGTCCCGGGGGTGGGTTCCGTTGTCGCAGAGGGTTGCGCCACCGGAGCGGTTTCCGTTGTCGGAGCGGGTTCCGTTGCCGCGGCCGGTTGCGTTGTCGCAGCGGGCTCCTGATCGGGTCGGGGAGCCAACGCGTCTCCGCGGCCTGGGATGTCGGCGGCGCCGGGGGTGAGCAGTGGCCGGGTCACCTCCGCAGCCGAGGCGAGTCTCCCCCCGGCATACCGGCGGGCGATCGTCGTTGCGGACACCGTCTCTCCGGCGATCTTCTCCTGGAGGGTGATGATGCCCTGCAGCAGCGCCTCGGGACGGGGCGGGCAGCCGGGCACGTAGACGTCGACGGGGATGACCGTGTCGACGCCCTTGAGGACGGAGTAGGAGTCCCAGTAGGGGCCGCCGGAGTTGGAGCAGGCACCGAACGAGATGACGTACTTCGGCTCGGGCATCTGGTCGTAGAGCCGGCGGACGGCGGGGGCCATCTTGTCGGTGACCGTGCCCGAGACGACCATCAGGTCGGCCTGACGCGGGCCGGGTGCGAAGGGGATGACCCCGAGCCGGATGAAGTCGTGGCGGGCCATCGACGCGGCGATGAACTCGATCGCGCAGCAGGCGAGCCCGAAGTTGAAGACCCAGAGGCTGTAGCGACGGCCCCAGTTGAGGACGACCTTGACCGGCGCGGGAGCGTGCTGCGAGAGGGGCCCGACCGTGGGCATGGGCAGGTCGACGCTCACCGGGTCACATCCATCGCAGCAGCCCACGGCGGCCCGCGTGACCGAGGCCGATCACGAGGACGAGGACGAAGATGCCCATCTCGACGAGCGAGGCCACCCCGAGCTCGGTGTCGCGGATGACCGTGGCCCACGGGAAGAGGAAGACCGCGTCGACGGCGAAGATGACGTAGAGGAAGGCATAGACGAAGTAGCGGACGTTGGTCTGAGCCCAGCCCTCACCGACGGGGTCGACGCCCGACTCGTAAGTGGTCACCTTCGCCGGGGTGGCCGCTCGCGGGGCAAAGAGCCGGCGGGCCAGCCCGGCCGCCACGACGAGCAGGATCCCCGAGAGCACCACCGCAGCGACGACGACGTATCCGGTCATACGTCAACCCTAGCGAGGGGGGCTCATCTCCCCCGTCATTGCAGGTGCAAAGGAGGCGACGCGTACGCGTGTCCGGGTGGGTGGAGCTCGCGGGGGGAGGGAATCGCTTCGCGTGCGCGGCTGTTTCCCTTCCATGACTCGCATCGTCGCCGCCACCGGCTTTGGTGGCCCGGAACAGCTCGCCCTCACCGAGATCGACACCCCGGCACCAGGTGCTGGCCAGGTCCTGGTCAACGTCCGCGCCATCGGCGTCAACCCGATCGACTGGAAGCTCTACTCCGGCGCCTTCGGCGAGACTCCCGCCCTGCTCGACTCCATCGGCTCCGAGGCATCCGGAGTCATCGCCGGGCTCGGTGACGGCGTCGACGGCTGGTCGGTCGGCGACGCGGTCATCGTCTCCCCGGTCGACGGCAACGCCTACACGGACCACATCGTCGTCCCGGCCACGTCACTCACCGCAAAGCCGGACACCCTCGCGTTCGAGCAGGCGGCAGCCGTCCCTGTCGCAGGCGGCACCGCGACCCAGGCTCTCGAGGCCGCAGACGTCGGCGAGGGCGACACCGTGCTCGTCCACGGCGCAGCCGGCGGCGTGGGCAGCGTGACCGTCCAGCTCGCCCGACTGCGTGGGGCGCGGGTCATCGGCACAGCGAGCGCGGGCAACCACGAGTTCCTGCGCGAGCTCGGCGTCGAGCCGGTCGACTACGGCCCCGGACTGGCGGACCGCGTCCGAGCCCTGGCGCCCGGCGGCGTCGACGCTGCGATCGATGCGATCGGATCGGACGAGGCTCTGGACTCCTCGGTCGAGCTCGTCGCCGACCGTCAGCGCATCGTCACCATGGTCAGGTTCGATCGCGCCGCCGGGCTGGGCATCACGGCCATCGGCGGCGGGCCGGGAGCCGATCCCGGCACCGAGATCCGGGCGGCGTCGATCGCCCGGGTCGCGGACCTCGTCGCCGACGGCACGGTGCAGATCCCCGTCGCCCACACCTACCCGCTCACAGAGACCGCTCAGGCCCACCGCGACAGCCAGGCCGGCCACACCCGGGGCAAGATCGTCGTCGTCCCCTGACCGTATCCGACTGAGCGTGCCTGCCCCGCGCTTTGAGCCGCGGGATAGGTTGGGCGACATGGCAGCCAAGGCCACGTCCCCCGCCGTCGAGCTCGACGTCGGCGAGCGGACGGTGCGGATCAGCAACCCGGACCGGGTCTACTTCCCCGACCACGGCTGGACCAAGCTCGACCTCGCCCGCTACTACCTCAGCGTCGGCGACGGCATCGTCCGGGCGCTGCGCGAGCGTCCCTGCATGATGCACCGCTTCCCCGAGGGCCTCGCCGGCGACAAGGTCCACCAGAAGCGGGTGCCCCACGGCGCGCCGGCGTGGCTCGAGACCGTCCGGGTGACATTCCCCCGGTATCACCGGACCGCCGACGAGCTGTGCGTCACCGAGCTCGGTGCGGTCATCTGGGCCGTGCAGATGTCGACCGTCGAGTTCCACCCCTGGAACTCCCGGCGGGCCGACACCGAGGCGCCCGACGAGTGGCGCATCGACCTCGATCCCATGCCCGCGTGCGACTTCGCGACCGTCCGTCGGGTGGCGCACATCGCGCGCGAGGTCCTCGACGAGCTCGGCGCAACCGGCTTCCCCAAGACCTCGGGCGGCTCGGGCCTGCACGTCTACGTGCGCATCGTGCCGGAGTGGGGGTTCGCCGACGTCCGACGGGCGGCCCTCGCCTTCGCCCGTGAGGTCGAGCGCCGATCGGCCGGTGACGCGACGACGACGTGGTGGCGCCGTGACCGGGCCGAGGACGCGGTGTTCGTCGACTACAACCAGAACGCCCGGGACCACACCATCGCCAGCGCCTACTCCGTGCGCGGTGTCCCCGACGGCACGGTCTCCACACCGATCACGTGGGACGAGGTCGACGACGTCGAACCACGCGAGCTCACCCTCGCGACGGTGCCCTCCCGGTATGCCGCGAGAGGTGACCTCCACGCTGCCATCGACGACACGGCATACCGGTTGGAGCAGCTGCTCGAGTGGGCGGACCGGGACGAGCGCGCCGGTGAGACCGCGCCCGACGTCGATGAGTGACCACCCGGCGCAGCCGGAGCTGACCGACGGCACGGTCGTACTGCGCCCGTGGCGGGACGACGACGTGGACCGCGCGGTCGCCGGCCACGACGAGGAGATCGCGCGCTGGTCCGGGCAGCCGCCGGCGACACCCCCGCCCGCCGCCCACGCTGGGGCCGTGGTCGCCTGGCCGCAGGACGACGCCGCCGGGCGCACGCGGGTCGGCTTCGTCGTCGAGCGGGACGGCGACCTCGTCGGCAGCGTCGAGGTGCGCGACCTCGGCCACTCGACCGGTGAGCTCAGCTGGACCCTGTATGCCGGTCGGCGCGGCCAGGGGTCGGCCACCCTCGCGGTGCGTCTCCTCGTCGACTACGCGTTCGGCGAGCTCGGACTCACCCGGGTGCAGGCTCGGGTCGAGCCGGAGAACGCCCGGGCGGTCCGGGTGGCCACGCGGTCGGGGCTGCGCCGGGAGGGGGTCATGCGGGTCGCGCCCGGCACGGGTCACCGGGCCGGCGCCTTGGAGTACGTCGTCCTGGCGCGACTGCGCGACGACCCCGCCATCACCGAGCCGCAGGCCTTCCGCGCGCTGCTCAACTCCTTCCTGCCGCGCAAACGGGCCATCGCCCAGCTGCTCGTGCGCGACCCGTCCGGCCGGGTGCTGCTCTGCCGCCTCACCTACAAGCAGGACTGGGACCTACCGGGCGGCGTCGTCGAGGTGCACGAGTCACCCCGGGTCGCGGTCGTACGCGAGGTCGCCGAGGAGCTCCAGCTCGACCTCCCCGCCGGAGAGCTGCTGCTCACCGACTGGCTGCCGTCGTGGAGCGGATGGGACGACGCGCTCTGCCTGGTCTTCGACGGTGGCGTCCACGAGCCCTCCACGACGGACCGGGTCGTCGTGCAGCCTCGGGAGATCCGGTCGGCGCAGTTCTGCACGCTCGAGCAGATCCGGGAGCACTGCGCCGACTTCACGGCACGCCGCATCGAGGCCGCGCTGGCCCGGGTCGAGCACCGCACCGGGGCAGCCAGGGCCTACACCGAGTCGGGTCGGCCTGCCGACTGATGGCGCCGACTCCGTCCCTTCGCGTTCCCGGAGGGGAGCCTGCGTCACTCCGGCGGGCAGGCGGCATACCATGAGTTGAACGGCCAACGACCTCGGATGGCTGACCGAACGACGAATCCTGGTGACTCCTCGCCCATGACCTCCCCCACCCTGAAGCTTGCCCGCGTCGTCATCAGGTTTGCTGGCGACTCCGGCGACGGCATGCAGCTGACCGGCGACCGGTTCACGACTGACGCGGCGCTGCTGGGCAACGACCTGTCGACGTTGCCCAACTTCCCCGCCGAGATCCGCGCGCCGCAGGGCACCCTGCCGGGAGTCTCGAGCTTCCAGCTGCACTTCGCCGACCACGACGTCCTCACCCCCGGCGACGAGCCGGACGTCCTCGTCGCGATGAACCCCGCGGCGCTCAGGGCCAACCTCGCCGACGTGCCCCGAGGCGCGACGATCATCGTCAACACCGACGAGTTCACCAAGCGCAACCTCGCCAAGGTCGGCTACGTCACCTCCCCCATCGACGACGGCACGCTCGAGAGCTACCACGTCCACGCGGTGGCGCTCACCTCGATCACCGTGGAGGCGCTCGCCGCCCATGCCCTGACCCGCAAGGACAAGGAGCGCGCGAAGAACATGTTCGCGCTCGGACTTCTGTCGTGGCTCTACACCCGGCCTATCGAGTCGACCGAGCGGTTCCTCACGGCGAAGTTCGGCTCTCAGCCCGACCTGCTCGCAGCCAATCTCACGGCGCTGCGGGCTGGCGTGAACTACGGCGAGACGACCGAGGACTTCGCCCACCGCTACGAGGTAGGCCCGGCCCCGATGGCGCCCGGCCTCTACCGCAACATCACCGGCAACGTCGCCCTCTCCTACGGGCTCGTCACCGCGGCGCACCGGGCCGGCATCCCCCTCGTCCTCGGGGCCTACCCGATCACCCCGGCGTCCGACATCCTCCACACCCTGTCCGGCCTGAAGCGCTTCGGGGTGACGACGATCCAGGCGGAGGACGAGATCGCCGGTGTCGGCGCCGCCCTCGGGGCGTCGTTCGGCGGCGCCCTCGGCGTGACGACGACGTCCGGGCCCGGCCTGGCCCTCAAGGCGGAGACCATCGGGCTCGCGGTATCGCTCGAGCTGCCGCTCGTCATCTGCGACATCCAGCGCGGGGGTCCCTCGACCGGACTGCCGACCAAGACCGAACAGGCCGACCTCCTCCAGGCGATGTTCGGTCGCAACGGGGAGTCGCCGGTGGCCGTCGTGGCACCCCAGTCCCCCACCGACTGCTTCGGCATCGCCTTCGAGGCGGTCCGGATCGCGACGACCTACCGCACCCCGGTGATCATCCTCTCCGACGGTTACCTCGCGAACGGCTCCGAGCCGTGGTCGATCCCGTCGATCGACAGCCTGCCCGACATCGCCGTCGAGTTCACGACCGAGCCCAATTCCGAGGACTCGCAAGGCAACCCGGTCTTCCACCCCTACCAGCGTGACCCCGACACATTGGCCCGTCCGTGGGCCGTGCCCGGCACCGCCGGTCTCGAGCACCGCATCGGGGGGATCGAGAAGGCCAACATCACCGGCACCATCTCCTACGAACCCGACAACCACGACCTCATGACCCGGCTGCGGGCCGCCAAGATCGAGGGCATCGCGACCTCGATCGCGCCACTCGAGGTGGACGACCCGTCGGGCGAGGCCGACGTGCTCGTGCTCGGGTGGGGCTCGACCTACGGGCCGATCAAGGCCGCGATCCGCGAGCTGCGCCGGCAGGGGATTCCCGTGGCCCAGGCCCATCTGCGCCACCTCAACCCCTTCCCCTCCAACACCGCTGAGGTGCTGGGCGCCTACCGCCGGGTCGTCCTACCCGAGATGAACCTCGGGCAGCTCGCGCTGCTGTTGCGGGCCCGCTATCTCGTCGACATCCAGTCCCACACAGCAGTGCGCGGGCTGCCGTTCAGCTCGAGCGAGCTCGAGGAAGCCATCCAGAAGGCAGTCATCTCATGAGCACCATCGACCTGGGTATGCCGGTGCACGGCACCGAGGGCGTCCCCACCCTCGCGGAGGGGTCGGCGCCACAGACCAAGAAGGAGTTCACCTCCGACCAGGAGGTGCGGTGGTGCCCGGGGTGCGGCGACTACGCCATCCTCGCGGCGGTGCAGGGGTTCCTGCCCGAGCTGGGTCTGAAACGGGAGAACATCGTCTTCGTCTCGGGCATCGGCTGCTCCTCGCGCTTCCCGTACTACCTCGACACCTACGGCCTGCACTCGATCCACGGCCGGGCGCCGGCGATCGCGACCGGCCTCGCGACCTCGCGGTCGGACCTCTCCGTCTTCGTCGTCACCGGCGACGGGGACGCCCTTTCTATCGGCGGCAACCACCTCATCCACGCCCTGCGCCGCAACGTCAACCTCACGATCCTGCTGTTCAACAACGAGATCTACGGCCTGACCAAGGGTCAGTACTCCCCCACCTCGCACGTCGGGGCCGTGACGAAGTCGACGCCGTTCGGATCGGTGGACAACCCCTTCAACCCGGTGAGCCTCGCGCTCGGGGCCGAGGCGACCTTCGTCGCCCGGACGATGGACTCCGACCGCAAGCACCTCACCGGCATCCTGCGCGCGGCAACGGCCCACCGGGGGACCTCGTTCGTCGAGATCTACCAGAACTGCCCGATCTTCAACGACGGCTTCTTTGCCGTCCTCAAGGACAGCACGCAGGCCGAGGCCCGGATCCTCCACCTCACCCACGGCGAGGAGATCACGGCCGGCGACCGCGTCGTCGTGCGACGCGACAACGGGAGCCTCGCCGTCGTCTCCCGCGGCGCCGCCGACCCGGCCCGGGTGGTGCGCCACGACGCACACGCCGACGACCCATCGACCGCCTTCGCCCTGTCCCGGCTCGACGACCCCAGCCTCACGCACGTGCCCATGGGCATCTTCCGCAGCGTCGAGCGGCCGACCTACGACGACCTCGTCCGGGGCCAGATCGACACGGCGGTCGCGCAGTCCGGCGGTGAGGCCACCGACGACGACCTGTCAGCGCTGTTGGCGGGCAAGGACTCCTGGACCGTGGGAGCGTGACCTCGCCCGCCACGCCCGCAGCTGCGTCGACGTCCACGCCCGTGGCTGCCTCGACGCCTGCGGGGGCGGCGACGTCCACCCCCGGGCTGCCGGGTGTCCCGCCCACCGCCGGGTTGGGCGGCGACGACCGCGAGAGCCGACGCGGCGTGCTCGCCGGGCTGACGGCATACGCGATCTGGGGCGCCTTCCCGCTCTACTTCCATGCCTTGGCACCGGCCGGTGCATGGGAGATCCTCGCGCACCGCATCCTCTGGACCCTGGTGCTTTGCGCCGTCGTCCTGCTCGCGCGCCGCGACCTCGACTGGATCCGTCCGCTGCTGCTCCGGCCGAAGATGCTCGGGGGGATTGCGATCGCCGCGGTGCTCATTGCGATCAACTGGGTGGTCTACGTCGGTGCCGTGGCGGCGGGGCAGGTCACCGACGCATCACTGGGCTACTTCCTCAACCCCATCGTCACCGTCGGGCTCGGCGTCTTGGTGCTCGGCGAGCGGCTGCGCCGGCTGCAGTGGGTCGCTGTGGCCATCGGGCTTGCCGCGGGACTCTACCTCTCGCTCGTGGGCGGCCGGGTGCCGTGGATCGCGTTGACGCTGGCCTTCTCCTTCGCGCTCTACGGCCTGACCAAGAAGAAGCTCGGGGCGACGCTGGCAGCGCTGCACGGACTCACCGTCGAGACCGTCGTCCTGGCACCCGTTGCCTTGGGACTCATCGCCTGGTTGGGCATCACCGGCAACCAGACCTTCACCGGGGGCGCGCCGGTGCACCCCACCTTGCTCGTCCTGTCCGGAGTGGTCACCGCGGTGCCACTGCTCCTGTTCGCCGCTGCGGCCCGTCGAGTGCCGCTGACGACGATCGGGTTGCTCCAGTTCGTCACGCCGGTGCTCCAGCTGCTCTGTGGGGTGCTGCTGCTCGGTGAGGAGATGAGCCAGGCCAGGTGGGTCGGGTTCGGGATCGTGTGGCTCGCCCTGGCGCTGTTGACAGTCGACTCGCTCGTCGAGGGCGGACGGCGCCGGTCCGCAGCATCGAGAAGTGGCTCTGGACGGGCTCGGACAGCGGACGGCGAGGTCTGCGAGCCCACACCGTGAGGCGACACCCCGGCACGGCGAAGAAGTCCATCGACCACCCGAGCGATTGAGGCGTGCTCGGCCATGGCCTTGGTGGGCGCGTGGGTGCCGCCCCGCCGACGGGGCGGGGTGTGGGGCGGGCGAGTCAGACGTGCCAGGTGCCGCGGTGTCGGTGACGGTGGCGGTGAGGTCGCGTTGGTGGACCAGGGTGTGGCGCCGACCGCAGAGCAGGGCCGCGTTGGACAGGTCGCTCAGTCCCCCACGACTCCACCACGCGACATGGTGGACATCGCTCCACTGGGCCGGGACCGTGCAGCCGGGGAACGTGCACTGATGGTCGCGGTGCCAGACCGCCTTGCGTTGGGCGGGCGTGAAC
>NZ_JBKJPP010000211.1:0-30840 GCF_046595215.1 Lapillicoccus sp.
GACCTCACCTCGCTCGTGGTCTGCCTGGTTCTGGGGGTCCTCGGCGGCGTGTTGGCGTGGACCCTGTGGTCGGACCGCCGCTCGGCGTACGAGGAACCGTTGCCTGCCGAGCCGCCCAGCCGTGGCGCCGCAAAGCCGTGGCTTGACGAGGGGGCCAGGGAGCCGGGTTCCACCCACGACCCTGACGCGATGTTCCGTCGCCCACCGGCGCGCCATGTGCCGTAAGCAGGGCAGGAGGGAGGCGGGGTCGCCGACACATTCCCGCGAAGCGCCCGGTCGGCGACGCAGTCTCATGGACAAGCCCGCTGAGCTCCTGCACCGGCGCCCCCCACCTCAGCGCAGCCCTGTCCGCCGCTCGAGCGCCAGACTGATCAGCTCGTCGATGAGCTCCGGATAGCTCACTCCGGTCGCGTCCCACATCCGGGGATACATCGACAGCGGCGTGAATCCGGGCATGGTGTTGATCTCGTTGATGAGGACCTGCCCGTCCTCGGCCAGGAAGCAGTCCACTCGGGCCAGGCCCTCGCACCCGAGGACGTCGAAGGCCGCCGCCGCGAGCCGACGTACGTCGTCGGAGACCTCCCGGGGCAGGTCCGCGGGACAGCACAGGTCGACATCGTCCTCGAGGAGGTACTTCGCCTCGAAGTCGTAGAACTCGTGCTCGCCGTGGACAGCGATCTCGGCCACCGCCGAGGTGCGTGGGGCGGCGGTGCCGTGGCTCTGGAGCACGGCGCACTCGAGCTCCCGTCCGACGATGGCCGCTTCCACGATGACCTTGGGGTCGTGCTCCCGGGCCACCTCGATGGCCGCCTCGAGGTCGGCCGGGCCCTTGACCTTGGTGATGCCCATGCTCGAGCCGGCCCGCGCCGGCTTCACGAACACGGGGAAGTCGAGGGCGGCGACGGACGCCATCGCCGCGGCCCGGTCGACGAGCCACTGGCGGTCGGTGATGACAACGTAGGGGCCCACCGGCAGGCCGTGCCCCGCGAAGATCACCTTCATGTAGTGCTTGTCCATGCCCGCCGCCGAGGCGAGGACACCCGAGCCGACGTAGCGGATGTCCGACAGGTCGAGGAAGCCCTGGATCGTGCCGTCCTCCCCGAACGGCCCGTGCAGCAGGGGAAAGACGACGTCGACGTCGCCGAGCTGCCGCGGCGGTTGTCCCGGCTCGAGGACGGTCAGCGCCCGGTCGGTCGTGGACAGGGGCACGAGGACGCCGGTGCCGGACCCGTCGACCTCGGGGGTGTGGCCCGGCGTGAGCTGCAGCGGCGTCGGGTCGTCATCGACGAGCACCCACCGGCCGTCCTTGGCGATGCCGATCGGGACGACGTCGTACTTCTCCCGGTCGATCGCCCGCAGCACCCCCGCCGCGGTGCTGCAGGAGACGGCGTGCTCCGAGGAGCGGCCACCGAAGACGAGGGCCACCCGGGCCTTGGAGGACGTGACGTTGGCGCTCATCGTCGCCGACCCTATCCCGGCGCCTACGCTGATGCGGGTGAGCCACCCCCTCGACGACCTGTCCCCCGCCTCCGTCCTCGTCGCCGCGGGGCGCCCCGCGCGGGTGCCCGGCGCGAGCGTCAACCCTCCGGTCGACTTCACCTCGACGTATGCCGCGCCGAGCACCGGGGTGGGCTACGGCCGCAACGGCAACGCGGTGTGGACCGCGTTCGAGGAGGCCCTCGGGCACCTGGAGGGCGGCGACGCCCTGGTCTTCGGATCCGGGATGGCCGCCATCTCGGCCGTCCTCGCGCTCGTCCCGCCCGGTGGCGTCGTCGTCACCCCCCGCCACGCCTACAACCTCACCAACGTGCTGCTCGAGGACTACGCCAAGGCCGGCTACGAGGTGCGCCACGTCGACATCAGCGACACGGCCGAGGTCCTCGCCGCCCTCGAGGGTGCCGACCTGGTCTGGACCGAGTCCCCGACCAACCCCATGCTCGAGGTCGCCGACCTGCGCGCGATCTTCACCGCCGCCCGCGAGCAAGGCGTGCTGTCGGTCTGCGACAACACGCTCTCGACGCCCCTGCTCCAACAGCCACTCGAGCTCGGCGCCGACGTCGTCGTGCACTCGGTGACGAAATACCTCGCCGGCCACTCCGACGTCGTCCTCGGGGCCACGGTCACCGCGACAAGGGGGCAGGGACCGGAGCTGCTGGCCCGGTTGACCCGGCACCGCACCATGCACGGCGCGATCGCCGGACCGATGGAGGTGTGGCTGGCGCTGCGAGGCCTGCGCACCCTCCACCTGCGGGTCGAACGGGCCGCGGCCAATGCCGCCGAGCTCGCCCGCCGCCTCGCCGACCACCCCGCCCTCGAGCGGGTGCGCTACCCGGGCACCGGGGCGATGGTCGCCATCGAGGTGCGCGGCGGCGCCGACGCCGCAGACCGGGTCGCGGCGGACTGCCGCCTGTGGCTTGACGCGACGAGCCTCGGCGGGGTCGAGTCCCTCATCGAACGGCGCCGCAAGTATGCCGCGGAGGCCACGACGGTGCCGGAGAACCTGCTGCGGCTGTCGGTCGGCATCGAGGACGTCGACGACCTGTGGCGCGACCTCGACCGCGCGCTGCGCGGCTGACGCGCCCGCCCTGCTCGCTCGCCCGCCCCACGGCATACGCGGCACAGACGGGCTGCGCACTCCCGCCCAGCGCGCAGCTCAGCGCTGCGTGCCCTCGGACTTCAGCGACCGGGTCATCAGCGCGGTGACCATCTCGCGGGGCGTGACCTCGCTGCGGACGACGCCGACGACCGCCTCGACGATCGGCATGTCGACGCCGTGGTCGCGGGCGAGCTGGAGGATCGACTGGCACGACTTGACGCCCTCGGCGGTCTGGCGCGTCACCGTGACCACCTCCTCGACGCGCATCCCCCGACCGAGGTTCACGCCGAAGGTGCGGTTGCGGGACAGCGGGGACATGCAGGTCGCGATGAGGTCCCCCACCCCGGCCAGGCCCATCAGTGTCGCCGGGTCGGCGCCGAGGGCTGCGCCGAGCCGCGCGGTCTCAGCCAGTCCGCGGGTGATCAGTGACGCCTTCGAGTTGTCCCCCATCCCCATGCCCTCGGCCATGCCGACCGCGAGCGCCACAACGTTCTTGACGGCGCCGCCGAGCTCGATGCCGATGACGTCGTCGTGGGTGTAGGGCCGGAACCACGGCGTCGCGCACGCAGCTGCCACCTGCTCGGCCGTCGACTCGTCCGTGCAGGCGACGACGCTCGCGGCCGGGTGCCGCTCGGCGATCTCTCGGGCGAGGTTGGGGCCGGACACCACGACGATGCGCTGGGTCTGAATGCGACCCACCTCGGCGATCACCTCGCTCATCCGCTTCGTCGTGCCGAGCTCGATCCCCTTCATCAGCGACGCGACGGCGGCGGTCTCGGGGATGAGGTCAGCCCAGCCGGCCAGGTTGTCGCGCAGCGTCTGGGAGGGCACGGCGAGCACGACCACGTCGGCCCCGGCGAGCGCCTCGACGGCATCGGTCGTGGCCCTGATGCCTTGGGGCAGGGCGATGCCCGCGAGGTAGTCCTCGTTGGTCCCGCGGTTGATCTGCTCGACCACCTCTCGCCGCCGGGCCCACATCGTCACCTCGGTGCCGGCGTCGGCCATCGTCGCGGCAAACGCGGTGCCCCAGCTGCCGGTGCCGAGGACGGTGGCGCGGGTCATGAGGCCTCCTGGTGGGGGTTGCCCGTCTCCGGGTCACCGTGGGCCCGCGGGTCGTAGCGTTCGAGGGGCGCCGCCTCGCCACGCAGCTGCTCGAGCAGGTGCGTCGTGGCCGCCGTGATCCTCACGGTGGCCTCGTGGAGCGTGTCGGCGTCGAGCGGCTTGTCGTAGAGGTCGTCGAGGTCGACGGCGGGACCGGCCAGGACCCTCATGGTCCGGCGGGGCAGCACGTGCGCCCACTTCCCGTAGGGGGCGATGACCTGATGGGCACCCCAGTGCGCCAACGGGATCAGCGGCCGGCGCGTCTCCAGGGCGACGCGGGCGGCGCCGGTCTTGCCGGTCATCGGCCACAGGTCGGGGTCACGGGTCAGGGTGCCCTCGGGGAACATCACCACGCACCTGCCCTGCTCGACGCCCTCGACGGCAGCCCGGTAGGCGCCCCCGGCCCGGCCCGTCATCCGGCAGACAGGGATCTGCCCGGCTGCCTGCAGGAGCCGACCGACGAGGGGGATGCGGAAGACCTCCTCCTTGCCGAGGAAGTGGGGCGGACACCCCGCGTCAAAGAGGTAGTGCGCGACGCAGAACGGGTCGAGGGGGGAGATGTGGTTGGGCGTCACGACGAAACCCCCCTCCCGGGGGAGGTGCTCCCAGCCGTGCCAGTCCCGTTTCGTCCCCAGGACCATCAACGGCTTCACCAGCACCACGGCGATCCGGTATGCCGTGCTGAGGCGGCCTCGGGGTCGAACAGGGGTCACCGGGGCCGCCTTCCGTTGGTCGCCCATCGGCGCCATCCTTGCTGGTGACCCCGCGCGTGTCGAGCGAGGCAGGCCGTTACTGCAAAACTGGACCCGATGACCGACCTCAGCACGCAGAGCCCCTGGCACCTCGTCGTCCCGGTCAAGGGCGGACCACAGGCCAAGAGCCGGCTCACCGCACCCGATGGGGTCGACCACGGTTCCCTGGCCACGGCGTTCGCCCTCGACACGGTGACCGCGGCCGCTGCCGCCGTCGGCGCGTTGCACGTCCTCGTCGTCACGTCCGGCGCCGGGATCACCGAGCAGGTCGCCGCCCTCGGGGTCCGGGTGCTCGCCGACCCCGGCTCGGGCCTCAACCCCGCCATCTCGGCCGGGCTCGCCGACCTGCATCGCGCCGGGTTCGACGGGCCGACGGGTGTGCTGCTCGGGGACCTCCCCGCGGTCCGGGTCGGGGAGCTGCGGCAGGCGCTCGAGGCATCCGACCACGGTGGCCCGAGATTCGTCCCCGACACCGAGGGCACCGGCACCGTCCTGCTCACCGGGCCCTCGCCCCCGCAGGTCGAGCCGCACTTCGGGGCCGGGTCGGCCTCGGCCCACGAGCAGGCGGGGCATGGGCGGCTCGAGCTCGACCTGCCCGGCCTGCGGACGGACGTCGACGACGAGACCTCGCTGCGCGCCGTGCTCTGTCTCGGTGTCGGGACGCACACGGCCCGGCTGCTGGCCCACCTCATCACTCCCCCGCGCTGACCGCTGTGCGACGGTTGGGGGCATGGAGCCCTCTGCGCTGACCCTGGTCGACTGGCGTCGCCAGATGAGCGACCTGTATGCCGCGGTGCGCGCCGATGTCGATCCCGAGGCCGGGCACGCCCGCTGGCGGGCGGGACGGGACCGGCTCTTCCGCGAGCACCCCCAGAGCCCCCTGGCCGACGAAGACCCGCTGCGGACGACCGGCCTGCCCTACTGGCCCTACGACCCCGCGCTACGGCTGGAGGCCGAACTCGGCGTCACGGGACCCCCCGAGGAGCGGGTGGTCATGGCCGGGGACGACGGGGAGGTCACCATGCGACGTCTCGGTCAGGTCGGGCTCCCCCAGCCGGTGGGCGGCCGCGTGGACGTCTGGTGGCTGCACCAGTACGGCGGCGGTCTCTTCCTGCCCCTGCGCGACGCCACCTCCGGCACGGGCAGCTACGGCGGTGGCCGCTACCTGCTCGACACCGCCAAGGGTGCGTGGCTCGGATCCGACGGCGAGCGCCTCGTCCTCGACCTGAACTTCCTCTACCACCCGTCGTGTCGCTACAACCCGCGCTGGGTGTGCCCGCTCGCCGCTCCGGGCAACACCGTCGCGGCGCCGATCGAGGCCGGGGAGCGGCTCGCCCGCCGATGACCGTCTCGTCGTCGCGCATAGGGTGGTCGCATGCAGGCCAGCGTCCACACCTTCGATGCCGACACCGGAGCGGGCAGTGTGCTGCTCGACGACGGACGCGAGCGGGCCTTCGCCGCCGAGGTGTTCGCTCGCAGTGGTCTGCGGCACCTGCGGGTCGGCCAGCGGGTGAGCCTCACCGCGACCGACGAGAGGATCACCCGGGTGTGGATCGTCGGCATCGGCGACGGCGAACCGATCGCCTGACCCCGACCGGCGCCACCGACGAGGACAGCACTCACCCCGATGGCATCGGGACGAGCGGAGGGCCGGCCACCCACGGGTGACCGGCCCTCATCTCGTCGCAAGCCACTGGCATCAGCCGCGTGTGGCCGTCTTCCTGGCCGGGGTGGACTTCTTCGCGGTCGCCTTCGTCGCGGTCGCGGTCGCGGTCGCCTTCGTCGCGGTCGCTGCCTTCCTGGCGGTGGTCTTGGCAGTGACCGTCGCCTTCTTGACGGCAGCCCTGGCCGGGGCGGTCTTCGTCGCGGCAGCCTTGGTCGCGGCCGACTTGGTCGTCGCAGCCTTCTTGACCGCAGCCTTGGCCGGGGTGGCCGCCTTGGTGGCGGACGCCGTCCTGCTCGCCCGCTTGACCGGAGCCGACGTGGTGGCAGCCGTCTTCGTCGCAGCCGCGGACTTCGCGGTCGTGGTGGCCTTCTTCGCCGTCTTGGCCGGCGCGGCCTTGGTCGCGGTGGACTTCGTCAACGACCCGGCAGTGGCCCGGGCACCCGCGGCAGCAGCCTTGGGCAGCTTGCGGGGGTCGGCGACGAACGTCTTGAACGCCGTGCCCGGGCGGAAGCGCGGGACGGTCGTCTTCTTGATCTTGACGGTCTGGCCAGTGCGCGGGTTGCGGCCGGTGCGGGCGTCCCGGGCGACCTTCTGGAAGGTGCCGAAGCCGGTGATGCCGACCTTGCCACCCTTGGCGACCTCGCGGATGATGACGTCGAGGACGGACTCGAGAGCTTCACTGGCGGCCTTCTTGCTGCCCAGCTTGGTCTCGAGAGCGCTGATGAGCTCTGCCTTGTTCACGTCTTTCCCTCCAGAGGGATGTGCCGCCGGGCAGTCAGCCCGACGACGTGTGGTTCCGGAACCGTTTCCGGCTTGGTGCAGACGTTAGAACCCATTCGCTCCCGAGTCCACCACCTGAGGTCCTCATTGCGTTGTCCCCCAACACCTTTGGATGGCCTCTGAGCGCCTTCAGACACGCATCCGAGGCGTGCGCGGCCAGGGTGACGCTCGCAACCGGGGCGTGCCGCCACGTCCCGGTCGCCGTCGTGCCGCCTGAAACTGACTGTGACACAACGCATCTCGGGACTCTGACCATCGACGGCCGGCCGGATCCGTGCGTGCACGAGACACGTGGCTCCCGCCCCACACCGCACGGGCCGGACGTCACCGCATCCCGTCCACGAATTCACCCTCGACACGCCGGGGCGGCGTGTCGAGGCCCTCGCTCGAGCCCCTGCGTCAGACCGTGACGGGCTTCCAGGACGGGCGGCCCTGCTCGAATGCCGTGACCTCGGACTCGTGGCGCAGGGTGAGCCCAATGTCGTCAAGACCCTCGAGGAGGCGCCAGCGGGTGTAGTCGTCGACCTCGAACGGGGCCACGATCTCGCCGGCGGTGACCGTCCGCGAGACGAGGTCGACCGTCACCTGGGCGCCGGGCTCGTTCTCGAGGTACTTCCAGATCAGCTCAACATCGTCCTGGGCGACCTGAGCCGTCAACAGGCCCTGCTTGCCGCTGTTCCCACGGAAGATGTCCGCGAAACGCGAGGAGATGACGGCACGGAAGCCGTAGTTCATCAGGGCCCAGACTGCGTGCTCCCGGCTGGAGCCGGTGCCGAAGTCCGGGCCGGCGACGAGCACCGACCCCGCGGCATACCGGGGGTTGTTGAGGATGAAGCTCTCGTCCTTGCGCCATGCGGCGAAGAGCCCGTCCTCGAAACCCGTGCGGGTGACCCGCTTGAGAAACTCCGCCGGGATGATCTGGTCGGTGTCGACGTTGCTGCGGCGCAGCGGGACGCCGATGCCGGTGTGGTCGGTGAACTGCTCCATCTCAGGCCTCCACGAGATCGGCGGGGGACGACAAGGTGCCGCGGATCGCGGTGGCGGCCGCGACGAGCGGGCTGACGAGGTGGGTCCGCCCCCCCCTGCCCTGCCTGCCCTCGAAGTTGCGGTTGGAGGTCGACGCACTGCGCTCACCGGGAGCGAGCTGGTCGGGGTTCATCCCGAGGCACATCGAGCAGCCAGCGAGTCGCCACTCGGCCCCGGCGGCGGTGAATACGGCGTCCAGACCCTCCGCCTCGGCCTGGAGGCGGACCTTGGCCGACCCCGGGACCACGAGCATGCGCACGCCGTCCGACACCTGATGACCCTTGAGGATGGCCGCGGCGGCGCGCAGATCCTCGATGCGGCCGTTGGTGCACGACCCGACGAAGACGGTGTCGATCCTGACCGTGCGCAGGGGGGTCCCCGGCTCGAGACCCATGTAGGTCAGGGCCCGCTCAGCGGCGGCCCGATCGCCCTCGTCGGCGAACGACTCCGGGTCGGGGACGCTCGCGGAGAGCGGCAGCCCCTGGCCGGGGTTCGTGCCCCAGGTCACGAAGGGGGTGAGGCTGGAGACGTCGAGATGCACCTCGTGGTCGAACACCGCGTCATCATCCGAACGCAGGAGCCTCCAGGACTCGACGGCGGCGTGCCAGTCGGCGCCGGTCGGGGCATGGGGCCGGCCCTCGAGATAGTCGAATGTCGTCTGGTCCGGCGCGATCATGCCGGCGCGGGCGCCCGCCTCGATCGACATGTTGCAGACCGTCATCCGGGACTCCATCGACATCGCCCTGATGGCGCTGCCGCGGAACTCCAGCACGTAGCCCTGTCCCCCGCCGGTGCCGATCTGGGCGATCACGGCGAGGACGATGTCCTTGGAGGTCACCCCGTCGCCGAGCACGCCGTCGACCGTGACGGCCAGCGTCCGGAACGGGTTGAGTGGCAGGGTCTGGGTGGCAAGGACGTGCTCGACCTCCGAGGTGCCGATGCCGAAGGCCAGAGCGCCGAAGGCGCCGTGCGTGGAGGTGTGGCTGTCGCCGCAGACGATCGTCATCCCCGGCTGCGAGAGACCCAGCTGGGGCCCGACGACGTGCACGATGCCCTGGTCGGCGTCACCCATGGGATAGAGCCGGACGCCGAACTCGTCGCAGTTGCGGCGCAGGGTCTCGACCTGGGTCTTGCTGACCGGGTCCGTGATCGGCCCCGGCGTCGTGGGGACGTTGTGGTCCTCCGTCGCGAGGGTCAGCTCGGGGCGCCGCACCGGCCGCTCGGCGAGCCGCAGTCCGTCGAAGGCCTGGGGACTGGTCACCTCGTGCAGCAGGTGAAGGTCGATATAGAGCAGATCCGGCTCTCCCTCGGCCCGCCGCACCACGTGCGACTCCCACACCTTCTCTGCCAGCGTGCCTGACATGGTCCACCCTCCGCGCTGAGATCTCGTCCGATCGAGAGTGCAACACTTGACGTGCCTGCGAACTTGCGTCTCAGGCAATGAGACGGCAGTATCAATGCATGGACAACTCCAGTGGGGTCGGCGTGCTCGACAAGGCGGCCACCGTTTTGAGCGCCCTCGAGGCCGGTCCGGCCACGCTCGCCCAGCTCGTCGGGGCGACCGGTCTGGCCCGGCCCACCGCACACCGCCTCGCGGTCGCCCTCGAGCACCACCGTCTCGTCACCCGTGACATGCAGGGCCGGTTCGTCCTGGGACCGCGCCTCGGGGAGCTGGCCTCGGCCGCTGGCGAGGACCGACTGCTCGCCGCCGCCGGACCCGTGCTCGGAGCGCTGCGCGACCACACCAGCGAGAGCGCCCAGCTCTTCCGCCGCCAGGGCGAGCACCGCATCTGTGTCGCTGCGGCCGAGCGCCCCATCGGCCTGCGGGACAGCATCCCCGTCGGCGCCAGCCTCTCGATGCTCGCCGGCTCCGCCGCCCAGGTCCTGCTCGCCTGGGAGGAGCCGGACCGGCTCCACCGGGGCCTTCAGGGAGCCCGGTTCAACGCCACGGCCCTCTCCGCGGTCCGCCGTCGCGGCTGGGCCCAGAGCGTCGGCGAGCGCGAGGCCGGCGTTGCCTCCGTCTCCGCACCGGTGCGCGGACCCTCGGGACGCGTGGTGGCTGCGGTGTCGATCTCCGGCCCGATCGAGCGACTCTCGCGTCAGCCGGGACGTCTGCACGCCGGCACCGTGGTCGCCGGGGCAAACAAACTCACCGAAGTGTTGCGACGGGCCCAGAACCCACATCAGGGCTAAACTCGGGCAACGACACGCATTGACACCGGTCACACCACGGCCGGGTCACCGTTGGTCGGACCGGACAACCGTGCCGCTGGCAACGACGTCCTAGTAGGTGACCGAGCATTTCCACCGGCGGACGTCGAGCACCTCCGGGACAGACAACACCTCCGGGACAGACAAGGGGACCACGGTGAGGACACGCCTGAGCGCCGTTGCAGGACTGGCCATGGCCGCCGTCGCGTTGAGCGGCTGCGGCCCCAGCTCCACCGGGCAGGCCGCACCGATCACGCCGCCCAGCACGTCGGCGCCCACCACGTCGA
Organism: Lapillicoccus sp.; assembly: GCF_046595215.1. Taxonomy (NCBI): domain Bacteria; kingdom Bacillati; phylum Actinomycetota; class Actinomycetes; order Micrococcales; family Intrasporangiaceae; genus Lapillicoccus; species Lapillicoccus sp. The sequence goes on from NZ_JBKJPP010000211.1 coordinate 10,420, forward strand.
CGCCCAGCACGTCGACAACCAGCACGTCCACAACCAGCACGACGACAACCAGCACGTCCACAACCAGCACTGACAGCACGACGCCGGCACCGCCTGCGGAGGCAGCATCCACGGCGCCCCCCACCACAGCGCCTCTCCCCTCGACCCCCACCACGGAGTCCGCCACCGCGACGCCGGCCACCACCACCACGGTGGCGCTCATGGCGGGCGGCGCCACCGGCGACCGGGTCCGGGAGCTGCAGTCCCGCCTGCGCCAGCTCAACTGGTATGACGCAGATGTCACGGGCACCTACGAGATCATGACCACGGCCGGTGTCCGCGGCTTCCAGGACAAGCGCACCCTGCCCGCCACCGGCGCCGTCGACCAGACGACGTGGGACCGGCTGCTCGCCGTGACCCGTCGGCCCACCGACGACGAGATGCACAACCGGCTCGTCCCCGGTCCCGCCCTGCTCAAGCCGGGCTCGACGGGCGCTCCCGTGAGGGACCTCCAGGCCCGCCTGAAGCAGATCGGCTGGTGGAGCGGCGACACGACGGACGCCTACGGTCCGGCGACCACCACGGCCGTCAGGGCCTTCCAGGGTAAACGTTCCATCCCGACCACCGGTGAGGTCGACCAGCGCACCACCGACCTGCTCACCACCATGACCCGCACGCCCACGAGCGACGAGCTGGACAACGTCCGGCCCGCACCGGCGACCGGCACCGCAGCCGATCTCGACCAGCGCTGCCTCACGGGGCGGGTCCTGTGCATCAGCAAGGCGAGCCGCACCCTGACCTGGGTGGTCGACGGGCAGGCCCAACGCGCCATGGCCGTCCGCTTCGGCTCCGAGAACAACCCCACCCGGGAGGGCGAGTTCTCGGTCGACCGCAAGAACCGGGAGTGGACCTCGACCCTCTACGGCTCGAAGATGCCCTACTCCATGTTCTTCAGCGGCGGCGAGGCCGTGCACTACTCCTCGGACTTCGCCGCACGAGGATATGACGGGGCGTCCCACGGGTGCGTCAACGTCCGCGACCTCACCGGCCTCGCCGCACTCTTCGACGAGGTGGACGTCGGCGACAAGGTGGTCGTCTACTGATCCTCAGGACTGATCCTCAGGACCAGTTGAATGAGCGTCGGACCGCCGCAACCGTGCCCTGGACCCGATCGCCATGGCCGGGACGGCCGACGTCGCGGCAGCGAGACCCATCGGCGGACACGCGACGTAGACGCTCTCGTGGCCGCCTGCCGGCACGGCATACGTCTCGTGCCAGATGCCCACGGCCCCGGAGGCCGTGCGGGCCCTGGCGTTGAACGCCGCCCAGGCCGGCCGGTGCGCGTGCGCCGGCGCGCCGGCATACCGGTAGATGTCCTCGGTGCTGCGCCAGTACTGCACGACCGTGACCCCGAGCCCCCCGACGAGGGTGCGCGCGCCCAGGAAGCCGAGGTCCTCGCCCTCACCGCGCTCCGCCGCGGCTCTGGCGCGGTAGAGCTCGGTCAGCATCCGGGGCATTGCCACGAAGGTCGGGAACCACTGGTCGATCCGCCACCATTGGTTGAACCGCATGCCGATGAGGAAAATGCCGATCGCGTCGTCGTGCTCGTGGGTCATCCGTCCGGGGTTCATGGCCGCTCCTGTGGTGTGGGTCGCAGATTGGATAGTGTGACTCTCCAAGTATGGATAGTGATACTCTCCAATGTCAAGGAGGTTCGATGAGGCTCTCGGAGCTGAGTGCCCGGGCGGGCGTTCCCGTTGCCACGGTGAAGTACTACCTGCGCGAGGGGCTGCTCCCGGCCGGCGAGCGGGTCAGCGCGACCGCGGCCGACTATGACGACGTCCACGTCGAACGGGTGCGCCTCATCCGCGCCCTGGTCGACGGGGCGAGGATGAGCATCGCCGGCGTGCGGCGGGTGGTCGAGGCGATTGAGCACCCCCCGTCGTCCTGGCACGACTTCCTCGGGGCCGCGCAGGCCGCGATCAGTGACGACACCCCGCAGCCGCAGGACTGCGACCGGGCGCGGTATGCCGTGGAGCAGCTCGGGTGGGGCGACAGCGCCCACGCCCATACCGTCGCCCTGCTGCAGTCGGCGCTCGACACCGCCGACCGGGCGGGCTTTGCGGTCCCCGCGGAGCGGCTCGTGGCCTACGGCAGCATCATGGAACGGGTGGCCGAGATCGACCTCGAGTCACTCGTCACCGACACCGAGGGTCAGGGACCATCGGCGGCCCTGCGCCATGTGGCGGTCGGCACGGTCGTCGTCGACCCGGTGCTCGTCGCCCTGCGCCGCCTCGCGCAGGCCCACCTCAGCGCCGCGCGTTTCGGTGCCACGAGCTGACTCCGGCCCGGTCCTCGTCACCGGGGCGACCGGCACCGTCGGACGAGCAGTGGTCGCCGCGTTGCTGACGGCGGGCCAGGAGGTCCGCGCTGGAGTGCGAGATCCGGGTGCGGCTGACCTGCCGCCGGGCACCGAGGCGGTGCGGCTGGACTTCGACGACCCGTCGACGGCCGGGCCCGCGGTGGCCGGGGTGAATCGGGTCTTCCTCATGCGGCCACCGGCCATCAGCGACGTGCGCACCTCCCTGGGGCCGCTCGTCGACGCGGCGCGGCGGGCGTCGGTGCAGAGAGTGGTGGTGCTGTCCGTGATGGGCGTCAACCCCGCACTGCCGCACTGGCGGATGGAACGGATGGTCCGCACCGCTGGCCTGCCGATGACAGCCCTGAGGCCGTCCTACTTCTCGCAGAACCTCATCTCCGCCTTCGGCGCCGACATCCGTGACCGGTCGCAGTTGCGTCTGGCGTCGCGAAACGGGCGGCTGTCCTTCGTCGACACCCGTGACGTCGCGGCCGTGGCCTCGGCGGTGCTCACCGACCCGGACGCCCACGCGGCGCGGCCGCTCACGCTGACGGGTCCCGAGGCCCTCACCTTCGGCGACGTCGCCGCCCTGTTGACGGCCGAGCTCGGACGGTCAGTGTCCTACGTGCCGGAGGGGCTGCTCCGGCGCAGACGCGACCTGCTTGCCCAGGGCACGGACCCGGCCTACGTCCGGGTGCAGCTCGTGATCGACGTCACGACCCGTCTCGGTCTGGCGCGGAAGGTGACCGGTGAGATCGCCCGCGTGCTGGGGCGACCGGCGACGACCCTGGCCGAGTTCGTGCACGACCACCACACCGTCTGGACTCCCACGGCTCGGTGACCTGCCCGGCGACCTGATCGGTGACCTGGGGGGCCGGACCGAGGTGCTGTCGCTCAGGCGTCGAGGGCGCGGGCGATGCTGTCCGCGAGCTCCTGCACCTCGCCGTCGCTCATGACGAACGCCGGGGAGACCTGGAGGCCGCCCGCCCCGACCGCCCGAGTGGCGACCCCAAAGGCCCTCAGGCGCCTGGCCAGCCCCATGGCCTCGCCGGGGTCGGCGAGCTGCACGGCAGCGAGCGCGCCCACGCCACAACGGACCTCGGCGACGCGCTCGTGGTCGGCGAGCGGGCGGAGCCGCTCGGCCAGCGTCGACTCCAGGCGCGACGCCTCATCCAGCAGACCCTCGCGCTCGATGATCGCGAGGTTGGCCAGGGCCACGGCCGCCGCGGCCGCGTGACCGGAGTAGGTGTAGCCGTGCCGCCACCACACTCCCCCGTCGGGCTGGAAGAACGGGTCGGCGACCCTGGGGGCCACCAGCACGGCGCCCATCGGCAGGTAGCCCGAGGTGAGGCCCTTCGCGGTCGTCACCATGTCCGGCTCCAGCCCGAACCGCGTCGAGGCAAACCACGATCCACCGATCCGGCCGTAGCCCGTGACGACCTCGTCGGCCACAAAGAGGACGTCCATCTCGGTGCACAGCTTGCGGACGCCAGCGAGGTAGTCCTCCGGTGGCGGGTAGACACCGCCGGCGCCCATCACGGGCTCACAGAAGAAGGCGGCGACGTTCTCCGGCCCGATCCGCTCGATCGTCGCGCGCAGGTCCTCGACGTCATCCCAGGCCACGGTCGCCGACTCGGCGACGAGGACGCCGTAGCCCTCCCGGTTGCCCGGGATGCCGGCGAGCGCCGTTCCCGCGTAGTGCATCCCGTGGTACGCCTTCTGACGGCCGATGACGAACCGCTTGGACGGCCGACCCGTCTCGACCCAGTAGCGCCTGGCCAGCTTTGCCGCGGTCTCGACCGAGTCGGAGCCGCCCGAGGTGAAGAACACCTTGCTGCCAGGCACCGGGGCGATGCCGGCGAGCTTCTCGGCAAGCTCCACCGTCGGCTGGGTGACGTAGTCCCCGAAGGTGCTGTAGGCCGCGATGGAGCGCATCTGGTCGGCAGCGGCCTCGGCCAGCTCGGCGCGGCCATGGCCGACGTTGGTGAACCACAGGCCGGCAGTGGCATCGAGGTAGCGGTTGCCCTCGGCGTCGAACACGTGCACCCCGTCGCCGCGGGCGATGACGAACTCACCGTCCCGCTCGACCGCACCCATGTCCGAGAAGGGGTGCCAGAGCGCGCCCACGTCACTCTCCTGTCCGCTCGCCGAGATGTCCGGCACGACGCTATCGCAGCCGGCTGCACAACCCGACCCGGCGTTGACCCGCGGGCATAGGCTCGGTAGCGGCACACGTCACCAGATCGAGGAGCAGCCCCCATGACCCTGAGGATCGGCTACAAGGCCTCGGCGGAGCAGTTTGCGCCACGGCAGCTGCTCGACTACGCGGTGCAGGCCGAGCAGGTCGGGCTCGACAGCGTGATGATCTCCGACCACTTCCAGCCGTGGCGCCACCACGGTGGGCACGCGCCGTTCTCGTTGGCATGGCTGGCTGCCGTCGGGGAGCGCACGGAGCGGGTGCAGCTCGGCACGTCGGTGATGACACCGACCTTCCGCTACAACCCGGCCATCGTCGCCCAGGCGTTCGGGACGCTCGGCTCCCTCTATCCCGACCGGGTCATGCTCGGCATCGGCTCCGGGGAGGCGCTCAACGAGGTCGTCGTGGGCTCGGTCGAGCAGTGGCCGGAGTTCAAGGAGCGCTTCGCTCGCCTGCGCGAGGCGGTGACGCTGATGCGCCGGCTCTGGAGCGAGGACCGGGTGACCTTCGAGGGCGACTATTACTCGACCAGGGACGCGACCGTCTACGACAAGCCGGACCGACCGATCCCCGTCTACATCGCCGCCGGCGGGCCGCTCGTCGCCCGGTATGCCGGACGGACCGGTGACGGCTTCATCTGCACCTCGGGCAAGGGTGAGGAGCTCTACCGCGACTCGCTGCTGCCCGCCGTCGACGAGGGGCTGGAAAAGTCCGGTCGCACCCGAGACGACCTCGACCGGATGATCGAGATCAAGCTCTCCTGGGACCCCGACCACGACCAGGCCGTCGCGAACTGCCGCTTCTGGGCGGCGCTGTCGCTGACTGCCGAGCAGAAGCACGGCACCTCGGACCCCCTCGAGATGGAGCGGCTCGGCGACGAGCTGTCGGACGAGCAGGTGGCCCAGCGCTGGATCATCGCGTCCGACCCCGACGAGGTCGTCACGGCCGTCAGGCAGTACGTCGACTGGGGCTTCAACCACCTCGTCTTCCACGGGCCCGGTGACGACCAGTCGCGCTTCCTCACGACGTTCGCCGAGCAGGTCCTGCCGGGGTTGCGCGAGCTCGGCTGAGCCGTTCAGTGCCGCTCAAGTCCGCTGACGGCAAGCGCGGCGCGGAGGTGATCGACCGGGTCGTGTCGGTGGTGGGCCCGCTCGGTCTCCTCGACGTGCTCGAGGAACCGCTGGTAGGTCATGGCGGCGCACAGCTCCGACACCGGCCCGATGAGGGCCAGCCCGCTCCGGGTGGCAACCGGGCACCCGCCATCGCCAGGCCTGCGCCCAGCCGGACCGCGCCCGCTCCTGCTGGGCCGGGTCCGGCAGGCGTTCGACGAAGGCGCGGACGTCGAGCGCCGGGTTCCCGACGCGGCTGTCACACCAGTCGAGCAGGGTCAGGACGCGGCCAGCGCGCCGCCAGTTGCCCGGGTGGAGGTCACCGTGGACGAGGGTGTCCGCGAGTCCGCACGCCTCGATCCCGGCAAGGAGCCGAGGAAGGCCATCGGCCATCGCGGCGAGCGCGTCGACCTCACCGACGGACAGGCTGGCGCGTGCCCCGGGCGCGTCAAGGACGCTCCGGACGCCAGCGGAGATGGCGTCCGGGCGGCCGTCGGCCACACCCGCTGCGAGGAGGGGCGCGGCATCGTCCACGAGGGCGGCCTGGACGGCGACCCAGCGCTCCAGCATCTCGCCGATGACGCCAGCGTCGACCAGACCCCACTGGTCCTCGCCGGTCACGTGGCGCATCAGGATCGCCCGCCTCGTGGGGTCGTGCGACAGGACGACCGGCGTCAGGTGGGCGTCCACCCGCGCCACGTGCGCCATGACGACACCCTCGTCGGCAAGGAACGGCGGGACGGCCTTGAACCACACCGGCCCTGACGTGGTCCGCGCGGTGAGGACACAGGACAGGTTCCAGGTCTTTCGCTGCGTCAGGGGCCGGTCCACGTCGAGCCGTGTCCGGTGAGCGCGGTGTCGAGCCAGTCCGTGAGGTCGTCGAGTGCGCCGGGTCGCCGTCGAGGGCGGCCCCGGCCTCGGTGGAGACCGCGGCGAGGACAGGCGTCGGCGACCCCGGAGCGACCTGGGCGAGGTGGCTGACGGCTCCCCCGGCATACCGGTTCTCCGTCTTGAGGAATCGCAGGATCGTGACGTCGACGTCGAGGCGTGAGCGAGCCACGGAGACAACGTCTTGCACTTCCGGCCAGAACTGTGGCCGCACGTGAACGGTGGCAGCTGACCGAGCACCCGGCCGGCCGGGTCGGAGAGGACGAGCGTGACAAGACGTTCGTCATCGGCTGGCGCAGGCGGCGACATGTCCCGGTCCTGACTCAGCGAGGGGCCGAGGACAGTGACACGTCTGGCGGACGGGAGCGCCGCAGCCCCTGGTGGCGGGCGCCCTGCAACCGGGCCGCAACGTAGCCGAGGGCGGCGAGGGCCGAGACCGCAGCGAGCTGGCGCAGAGTGAGTGCCTCAGTGCCGAGAAGCCGCTGCAGGGGCGGGAGGTAGACGGCAAGGACCTGCAGCCCGAAGGCGGCGGCCGTGGCCCAGAGGAGGAAGGGGTTCTGCAACGTCCCGGGTCGGACGCGGACACCGATCGCCGTCCCGAGCTGGGTGGCACCAAGAGCCACGAAGAGCATGCTCTGCCATGGTCCGCCGTGCTCGTGGGCCCACCAACCGACACCGAGGCTGACGGCGGCGATCACCAGTCCGAGCATGAGGATGCGTTGCCACAGGCCGGCCCCGAGCACGCTCTGCTGCGGTGGCCGCGGCGGCATGTGCATGTTCTGGGGGTCTGCCGGCTCAGCGCCGAGCGCGACGCCGGGCAACCCGTGAGTGAGGAGGTTGACCCACAGGATCTGCGCGGGCAACAGCGGCAGGGGCAGCCCCAGCAGGGGGCCGACCAGCATGACGAGGATCTCGGCCGACCCGCCGGCCAACGCATAGAGCAGGAACCGGCGGACGTTGGCGTAGACCCGGCGGCCCTCCTCGACCGCGGCCACGACGGTTGCCAGATCGTCGTTGCCGAGGACCAGGTCGGCCGCCTGCCTTGCCACCTCCGTCCCGCGACCCCCCATCGCCACCCCGATGTCGGACCGACGTAGCGCCGGGCCGTCGTTCACCCCGTCTCCGGTCATCGCGACGACCTGGCCGGCCGATCGCCAGGCCTGGATGATGTCGAGCTTCTGCTCCGGCGTGGTCCGGGCGAAGACCCGCACCCCCGTCGGGTCCAGGCGGTCCTCCCCTGTCAACTGTCCCCCGGTAGCGACGGCGCCGTCCGGGCCGATGATACCGACGCGTTCAGCGACCGCTCGCGCTGTGGCGACATGGTCGCCGGTGATGAGGACTGGGGTGATGCCGGCGTCCCGACAGGCGGCAATCGTCACGGCCGCAGCATCCCTCGGCGGGTCCGAGATCGCGACCAGGCCGAGCAGCCGCAGGTCCACCTCCGCGGCCGCGAGATCAGCCGGCCGGTCGTCGAGCACGTCCCAGGCCACCGCCAGCACACGGTAGCCCTCGTCACCGAAGGCTGCGGCCCGGCTGACCGCCGCCGCCAGGACCGACGCGGGCTCGGCGAGCCTCGTCGGGTCCAGCAGCACCTCTGGCGCTCCCTTGCACGTCACCAGGTACCGCCCGTCCCGCAACTGGTGCCCGGTGGTCATTCGCCGACGCAGGCTGTCGAACGGGATCTCGTCAACCCGTTCGGCGTCCACGGTCAGCCGCCAGTCGGGGGCCGCGCCCGTCTCCCACTTGCCTGCAACGGCGAGCAGCGCCGCCTCGGTCGGGTCGCCCACCGCGCTCCAGCCGTCGGTCGGCGAGTTCGGGGGTTCCAGGCTGGCGTCGTTGCACAACCGGCCGGCCATGAGCAGGTCCGCGAACGCCTGTCCCGATGCCGCGGTCAGCGGCCCGTTCTCGACGCGGATCTCACCCTCCGGCGCGTAGCCGCCACCGGTGACGATCGCCTGAGCCTTCGAGGTCCACAACCGCTCGACAACCATCTTGCCCTCGGTCAGGGTTCCGGTCTTGTCCGTGGCGAGGATCGTGACCGAACCCAGCGTCTCGACAGCGGCCAGGCGGCGGACGATGGCCTGTCGGACGGCCATCCGGCGCGCACCCAGGGCGAGGCTGAGGGTGACCACGGCCGGCAGCGACTCCGGGACAGCAGCGACGACCAGGCTGATCGCCGTCACCGCCATCAGCTCGAGCGGCTGGCCCCGCAGCAGGCCGAGCAGCGCCACCAGCAGACCGAGCGCACCGGCCATCACCGCGAGGATGCGCCCCAGCCCTGCCAGTCTCTGCTGCAGAGGTGTGAGCGTCGGCCCTGCATCCAGCAGACCGGCGATCCGCCCCATCGCGCTGGTGGCGCCGGTCGCGGTGACGACGGCCACCGCGCGGCCACGCACCACGACGGTGCCTGCGCTGAGCCGATGGCGGTCGCGATCCCCGTCGCCACCTGTCTGGGAGCCCTTGTGGACCGGCACGGACTCCCCCGTGAGCGCGGCCTCGTCGACCACCAGCATGGCCGCTTCCACCACATCGCAGTCCGCGGGCACGACGTCACCCTGGGCGAGCTCCACAACGTCCCCGGGCACGATCTCGCCAGCGTCCGTCGACCGGGCGACCCCGTCCCGTCGCACGCGGGCTGAGGGCGCGACGAGGGCAGAGAGGGCAGCCACCGCGTTGTCCGCCCGCACCTCCTGGATGACCCCGACCGCCGTATTCACCACGATGACGAACGCGATGATCGTGGCGTCCGGATAGTCCCCGGTGGCCACCGTCAGAACCACCGCAACCAGCAGGACCAGGATCATCGGATCCCGCACCTGGTCGAAGACCCGGCGCCAAATCGAGATCGGACGGCGCATCCTCACGTGGTTGGGGCCGTGTCGCACACGCCGGGCCACCGCGTCCGCCTCGGACAGGCCGGGGTGCCGGGTCTCGTCAACCGCGGTAGTCATGGCCCGATGGTGCGCCACGAGTACGACCCGCGTGACGGACCTTGGTCCCGCCGATGGCTTGGACGCGTGGGCGCTGTGTCAGCGCCTCGGCCACCGTCGGACTCACCGTGAGGTGAAGGCCTGCGCCCGGCCTGCTTCCAGCCTGGCCACCGGCACGCGGTATGGCGAGCACGAGACGTAGTCCAGTCCGATGCGGTGGAAGAAGTGGATGGACTCGGGATCCCCGCCGTGCTCGCCGCAGACGCCGAGCTTCAGGCCGGGCCGGGTCCTGCGGCCCTCGGTCGCCGCGATCTCGATGAGCCGGCCGACGCCGTCGACGTCCAGGCTCTCGAAGGGCGAGACCATGAAGACGCCCTTGTCGAGATAGGCGGCAAAGAAGGCTGCCTCGACGTCGTCCCGGGAGAAGCCCCAGGTCGTCTGGGTCAGGTCGTTGGTCCCGAACGAGAAGAACTCCGCCGCCTCGGCGATCCGGGTGGCGGTCAGCGCGGCTCTGGGGAGCTCGATCATGGTCCCGATCGGGATGGTCTGGGCGACCCCGGTCTCGGCAGCGACGGCGTGAAGGATGCCGTCGGCCTCGTCGCGAATGAGGAACAGCTCCATGACCGACCCGACGAGCGGCACCATGATCTCGACCTTCGGGTGGCCGCCGGCCTGGGCCCGCGCCGCAGCGGCCTCGGCGATGGCGCGCACCTGCAGGGCGAAGAGGCCGGGGATGACGAGCCCGAGTCGCACGCCGCGCAGCCCGAGCATCGGGTTGCTCTCGTGCAGGCGTTCCACCGCGGCGAGCAGCTGCTCGTCGGCGGGGTCGCTGGTGCCGGCGGCTCGGGCGAGAGCGACCTTGACGGACAGCTCGGTCCGGTCGGGCAGGAACTCGTGCAGCGGGGGGTCCAGCAGCCGGATGGTGACCGGGAGGCCGTCCATGGCCTCCAGCAGCTCGGTGAAGTCGGCGCGTTGCAGCGGCAGCAGCTGGTCCAGGATGATCTGCCGCTCGCCGGCGTTCTTGGCCAGGATGACCTGTTCGATGAGGACGCGGCGCTCGCCGAGGAACATGTGCTCGGTGCGGCACAGGCCGATCCCCTGGGCGCCGTTGTCCCGGGCCCGGCTGGCGTCCTCCGCGTTGTCCGCGTTGGCCCGCACTGCCAGCCGTCGGATGGTGTCGGCGTGGGAGAGCAGCCGGTCGACCGACCGGACGAGATCGGCGATCGCCTCGTCGACATCCTCGGTGGCCACCTGCAGACCGCTCTGGAGGTAGGTGGCGACCGGTGACGGGACGACCTGCATCTCGCCGAGGAATACCTCGCCGGTGGTTCCGTCGATGCTCAGCAGGTCTCCTTCGGCGATGGTGACCTCACCCACCCGGGCCGTGCGGGAGTCCGCGTCGACGGACAGCGCCTCGACACCGCATACGCAGGTCTTGCCCATGCCCCGGGCGACGACGGCAGCGTGGCTGGTCTTGCCTCCGCGGGCGGTCAGCACCCCTTCCGCGACGATCATGCCCTCGAGGTCGTCGGGATTGGTCTCCTTGCGGACCAGGACGACGACGTCGCCCCGCGCGACGGCCTCGACGGCGGCCGCAGAGTCGAAGACGGCCTTCCCGACGGCTGCCCCGGGCGAGGCTGCCATGCCCCTGGCGAGCAGGGTCCGCGGGGTCGCGGGGTCGAACTGCGGGAACATCAGCTGGGCGAGCTGGGCCCCGCTGACGCGGGTCAGGGCCTCGTCCATGGTGATCAGCTGCTCGTCGACGAGCTGGGTGGCGATCCGGAAGGCGGCGCCCGCGGTGCGCTTGCCGACCCTGGTCTGCAGCATCCAGAGCTTGCCGCGCTCGATGGTGAACTCGATGTCGCACAGGTCGCGATAGTGGGTCTCCAGTCGGCGCATCGCCTTGCGCAGCTGCTGGTGCGACGTCGGGTCGAGCTCCTCCAGGTCCTGGAGGTTGAGGGTGTTACGGATTCCCGCAACCACGTCCTCACCCTGGGCGTTGACCAGGTAGTCGCCGTAGGCGCCGGTCTGCCCGGTGGCGGGGTCACGCGTGAAGGCCACGCCGGTGCCGCTGGTGTCACCCATGTTGCCGAACACCATGGTGCAGATGTTGACGGCTGTGCCGAGGCCCTGGGGGATCCGCTCGCGTCGGCGGTAGAGCCGAGCCCGGTCGGTATTCCAGGAGTCGAACACGGCGCGGATGGCCCGGTCGAGCTGCTCGCGCGGATGCTGCGGGAAGTCCTCTCCCGAGTGCTCCTTCACCGAGGCCTTGAACTGCTCGACCAGAGCCTGCAGATCCGCCACGCTCAGGTCGACGTCGCTGTCGTAGCCCCGGTCGTCCTTGAGCTCTTCCAACGGCCTGGAGAAGACGGCACCGTCGATGTCCAGGACCGTCTTGCCGAACATCTGCAGCAGGCGGCGGTAGGAGTCCCACGCGAAGCGCTCGTCGCCACTGGCTTCGGTCAGACCCTTGACGCTCGCGTCGTTCAGGCCGATGTTGAGCACCGTCTCCATCATCCCCGGCATCGAGTGCATCGCCCCGGAACGGACGCTCACCAGCAGCGGGTCGTGGCGATCCCCGAGGCGCCGGCCGAGCGTGTCCTCGAGCTGGCGCAACGCCATCGTCACCTGGACCCGCAGGTCAGCCGGCTCGGTGCCGGCAAGCAGGTAGGAGCGGCACGCCTCGGTGGTGATCGTGAAACCGGGCGGCACCGGCAGGCCCAGCCGCGTCATCTCGGCCAGGTTTGCTCCTTTGCCGCCGAGCAGCTCTTTCTGGTCCTTGTTGCCCTCGGTGAAGTCGTACACGAACTGCGTCATGTGGCTCACGTCCCTCTCTAGAGGCTGAACCCCGTTGGAGGACATGCGGTCAGGCGGCGCGGGCCGTCTGAAGGGGGTTTTCCGTCGAAGCGTAGCGGGGCTGGCAATACCGATCGGGGGGTTGCCGCCGCCGGCCGCAATGGCCCCGGCCTTCGACCCGCCGCCCCCATCCGGGGATCATCCGAGATCTCAGACTGGCCCCTCAGGCAGGTGACCATGCTGACCCGGGGCAATGACGCGGTCCTTGTGGTGCAGCGCCAGCCCTCGGGCGTAACGACGGGCGATGTCAGGCATGGTGTTGTCGGACTCACCGACCCCGAAGACCGTGCCCGCGTAGTCCAGCGGACCGATCAGCTCGAGGATGCGTTCCCACTCGCCCGGTGGGACGAGCTCAGCCGGATCACCGCCGGCGAACCACCCCATCGGCACGGCGACACCAGCCTTCACGACGGTGTTCACATAGACCACCGCATGGAACTCGACCTCCGCCCCGAGCTCGACACGAGCCCCGTTGAACACCAGTGCCCCGGTCGCGATCCGACTCTCCCCCTCGATCACGCAGCCCGTCAAGGAGGCGTGCGAGCCGATGAGCACATGGTCGCCCAGCCGGGTCGGGTGCCGCGGCACTCCCCGGATGACGGCGTTCTCCATGATCACGCAGTTCGCGCCAATCTCCACCGGGCCACCCTCCGCGGTGACCACCGCGCCGAACATCACCCGACTGTGCGGACCGACGCTCACGTCACCGCACAACACCGCAGTCGGCGCGATGTATGCCGACTCGGCCACCCGGGGGCTCTTCATCCGGTGCGTCACGAACACCGCATCACGACCCACCGCCCTCGGCGTCGTCGTGTATTCGTCGCTCGTGTACTCCTCTGTCGTCATGTCAGCCTCCAGGACCGTCACACCGCATCGCCAGCGCGGTCCCGCGGGCCGCCTCGCCCTGTCGCGCTCACCTCAGGACCCGCATCAGAGGGCTTCGACCCTACACCGGGCCCCCCAGCGCGACAATGCCTCCGGCGCGGTGTGCGCGTCGCGGCCGGGGGGTCCCGGCGCGCGGGCAGGGGGCCCGACACCTGCAGTCAGCGGGACCCTGTCGGACAGAGGGTCCCGGTGGTAGCCCCGACGGGATTCGAACCCGCGCTACCGCCTTGAGAGGGCGGCGTGCTAGGCCGCTACACAACGGGGCCCTAGCTGCGTCCTCGGCCGCGCGCGGCCTCCGGACAACGGAGGAAACCTTACCGCGAGGCAGGCCTTTCTCCGAATCGACGTCGCTCCCGAAAGGGAGACGGGCCGTTGCGCTGGGGTACCAGGACTCGAACCTAGAACAACTGAACCAGAATCAGCCGTGTTGCCAATTACACCATACCCCAAGGGGGTACCGCCTTCCGCGTGTCACGTGCAACCTTCGGAGGAGGCGAACCGAGCAACGATACTACCGGGCCGCTTCGCGACAACCCAAATCAGCGGCGCGTATGCCGTGCGATCCCTCTGTCCCGACCCGGGTCAGAGCCCGAAGTACGGGCGGCAGGCCTCGAACCCCTCGATCGTCACGGCCGGGCGGGCCCGTGACGTCCAGACCGACCGGGACATCCGCAGGTGGACCATCTCGTCCCGGCTGTCGCCGCGCGGGTGCAGCTGCACGCCGTTGTCGGCGTACCCGAGGGAGCGCGAGACGCCAAGGGACGCGTGGTTGTCGCGCCAGGCCGACGTGACCGCCGCTTCGGCGCCGAGGGCCCCGAAGGCGAGCGCAAGCACCGCCGCCCGCGCCTGTGTGCCCCACCCTCTCCCCCGGGCGTCCGGCACCAGCCATGACGCGGTGTCGACCGTGCGCGTCGAGCGGAAGCCCGGGCCCTCGAGGGTCTGGGAGCCGACCAGACCCCCGTCGTGGACCACGGCGAAGGACAGGATCCACTCGTCCGGGGTCCACGTCCCCAGGGCCCGCCACCATCCCTGCAGGATCGCGGCCCGCCGGTTGAGAGGTTCGTCCACGGCATACCGGGTCGCACCCGGGTCGAGCTCGAGGTCGTCCGGGACTCGGGCCGCGAGCGCGAGGCAGTCGCTCTCCCTGGCCGGACGCAGCTCGAGCTGCGCCGTGCCGAGCCGGAGCCCGAAGAGCGGCCAGGGCAAGGCAACCGGGCCCTCCGACGACCCGTTCATCACGGCAGCCGCGACGTCAGAGCGAGGAGCGCAGGGAGTGCAACCGGGCCAGCGTCGAGGTCTTGCCGAGGATCTCCATCGACTCGAAGAGCGGCGGGGAGATGCGCTGACCGGAGACCGCTGTGCGCAACGGTCCGAAAGCGAGCTTTGCCTTGATGCCCAGACCGTCGACGACCGCTGCCCGGAGGGTCGACTCGATCGCCGCGGCGTTCCAGCCGCTCTCGGAGCCGAGCACGCCGTGAGCGTGGTCGTCGATGTCTGCCAACGCCGCGATGGCGGTGTCCAGCACCTGACCCGAGTCGTCCCTGAGCTGGGCCCGGGCATCGTCGGCGATCTCGAGCTGGTCGTCGGCGACGAAGAACGGACGCACCAGCGGCGCGGCCTCTGACAGCAGGGTGATCCGGGTCTGGATGAGTGCGGCGACCTGCTCGAGCCGGCCGAGCTCGCCGAGCGACGGGGAGCCCGACAGGACCCCGTCCTGCTCGAGGTGCGGGAGCAGCCGCGAGGTGAAGGTCTTGACCTCGAGCCCACGGATGTAGACCCCGTTGAGCCAGTCGAGCTTCTTGAGGTCGAAGATCGGGCCGACGGGGTTGACCTTGCGCCAGTCGAAGCCTGTCGAGAACTGCTCGAAGGTGAACACCTCACGGTCGGCGCCCTCGGCGTCCGTCGTGGGCGGATAGGCCAACAGGGCCAGGAAGTTGACGAGCGCCTCGGGCAGATAACCCTGCTCGCGGAACCACGTGAGCCGCGCCGCGGGATTCTTGCGCTTGCTGATCTTGGACTTGTCCTCGTTGCGCAGCAACGGCATGTGCGCGAACTGCGGCTCCGCCAGCCCCAGCCAGCGGTGCAGCAGCAGGTGCTTCGGGGTGGAGCTGATCCACTCCTCGCCGCGCACCACGTGGGTGATGCCCATCTCGTGGTCGTCGACGACGACGGCGAGGTGGTAGGTCGGGAATCCGTCGGCCTTGAGGATGACCTGGTCATCCGGGTGCGGCGCGTTGACCTCGCCCCGGATGAGGTCGGTGAACCGGGTGGGGGCGTCGTCGGGGACGAGCATCCGCACGACGGGGATCGCCGTGTAGCCGGGCAGCTCGGCGCGCTGCTCGGCCGTCTTGTCAACGCACATGCGGTCGTAGCCGGTCGGCTTCTTGGCCTTCTGCTGCTGTTCGCGCATCTGCGCGAGGCGCTCGGTCGAGCACCAGCAGTGGTAGGCCCTGCCATCGGCGAGCAGCCGCTCGACGTAGGGGCGGTAGGTCTCGAGCCGCTCGGACTGGCGGTAGGGCGCGAAGGGGCCACCGATGTCCGGCCCCTCGTCCCAGCTCAGGCCGAGCCAGTGAAGGGTGTCGAAGACCTGCTGCTCGCTGTCCTGCTGGAAGCGGGCCCGGTCGGTGTCCTCGATGCGCAGGACGAACGACCCCCCCTGCTGCCGGGCGAAAGCCAGGTTGAACAGCGACATGTATGCCGTGCCGACGTGCGGGTCGCCGGTCGGCGACGGCGCCACGCGCAGCCGGACCGGTCCGTGCGGGCTGCCACTGGTCGCGTGCTGCCGCGGGTCGTGGGGAGGCTCGGGCGCGGTGTCGTCGGGTGTGTTGGCGTTGCTCATGGTGGCCATCACCCTAGTGCTCCGCCGCCGGGGTCAGCCGTCGGCCAGTGCGCCCATGGGGTCCCACGCGGGCAGCACGATCGGCTCGGCATCGAGGGCGGCCTGCAGGTCGGCGGGCAGGGCGTCTCGCCGGACGGCGATCTCGAAGACGTGCTCGGCGAACCAGCTGTCGTTCATCGTCCAGAAGCCCTTGTCGCCCTTCTCCTCCCCCCAGCTGTTCTCGACCCGCCAGCGACGCGAGGTGCCGTCAACGACGTCGACGCCGGTGAGGAGCATCGCGTGGGTCATTGCCGAAGCCCGGTGGAGCAGCCGGTCGGCCTTGGCGAAGTCGGTGGTGTGACCATAGACGGCGTCGTAGTCGAAGAGTTGCGCGTCCCAGACCCCATCGTCCTTGGCGGACATCTGGCCCACGTCGCACCCGAACCAGACCGGCTCCCCACCGACGATGGCCTCGCGGGCCAGTCGCTTGATGAGGTCCATCTCGACGTTGAGGTAGACGACCGGCGTGCCGTCGGCGACGTTGCCGAGGAACTCGACGGTGAAGGTGCGCCCCCGGGGGCTGCTCGGCCGGGGGTCGTCGACGAGGCAGACGTAGTCGTCGACGGGGAGGCCGACGTAGCGGTTCGCGAAGTCCTGCGGGGTCATCTCCTCGTCGCGGTGGAAGCCCTTGTCCTTGTCGGCCCACTGCCAGCGCACCGTCTGCGGCGGGGTGCCGAGGTGGAACGAGAGCATCTTGTGGACGACCTGGAGGGTCTCGGCCTTGAGCTCGCGCAGCGAGGAGATGTCCTCCCCGGAGGCGGCCTGCGCCCGCAGGTCTCGGGCGGCCTGGCGCAGCACCGCCGACAGGTCGCGGTTGAGCTGGGAGGTCGACGAGGAGGCGACGGTCTCCGGCATCGCGGCCTGGGGCACGAGACCGTGCTTGCGCACGAGGGCGACGAACATGTTCCACTGTCCGCCGTCGCCCGTGGGGTCCGTCAGGAGGTGGGCGACGCTCCGGTCGTCCACCTCACGGTCGGCGGTCTCGAGGATCCCTTCGAGCCAGAAGTTGGCCTTCTCCAGCTTGTCCCAGAACAACAGGTGGTTCTGGGAGAACTGGAAGTCCTTGACGCCCATCTTCGCGGCAGCGCCCACGCGCAGCAGGTTCAACCCGGCGAAGAGCCAGCATCGGCCGCTCCGCTTCTGGTTGGTCACGGCCCAGTCGTCGAGCTGGTGCGACATCGACCGCTCCAGGGAGATGGCGAGCGCGTGGTCCATCGCGATCTCGTCAACCTGGTTGCGGGTCAGGGCGTTCTGGAGGAGGCGGTGCTGCGGGTCGGCCGCGAACTCCTTCGCCAGTCGCTCGATCTCGTGCGTGGTCAGCTCACCGGTCGTCATCGCCCAACCGTAGCCCTGTCGCCCGGCGCCAGACAAAGGCCCGGTCAGCGCCGGACGAAGGGGTTGTCCAGCGTGCCGATGCCCTCGATCTCGACGCTCACCCGCTGGCCCGGCTGGACCGGACCGACCCCCGCCGGGGTGCCCGTGAGGATGACGTCGCCAGGCAGCAGCGTGAAGGCGGCCGAGGCGTGGGCGACGAGCGCCGCGACGCCGTGGACCATGTCGGCGGTCGTGCAGTCCTGGACGATCTCGCCGTCCAGTGTCGTCGTGAGGCGCAGGTCGGCCGGGTCGAGCTCGGTCTCGATCCACGGTCCGAGGGGGCAGAAGGAGTCGAAGCCCTTGGCCCGCGCCCACTGGCCGTCCGACGCCTGGAGGTCACGCGCCGTGACGTCGTTGGCGACGGTGTAACCCCAGATGCACTCCCCCGCGTCCTCGACCCGGACGTCCTTGCAGATCTTGGCGATGACGACGGCCAGCTCGCCCTCGTAGTGCACGTTCTGGCTCTGTCGCGGCATGACGACGGGGTCACCCGGCCCGACGACCGCGGTGTTGGGGATGAGGAACATCAACGGCTCCTGCGGGACGTCACCCCCCATCTCCTGGGCATGGTCGGCGTAGTTGCGGCCGATGCCGACGACCTTGCTGCGCGGGATGACCGGGGCGAGCAGCCTCACCTCGTCCAGGGCGATGGTCGTGTTGCCGGGAACGATGCCGACATACAACGGGTCTCCCTGAAGCGCGATGATCACCTCACGACCGGGCTCACCCTCGACGATCCCGTATGCCGGGTCCTCACCTGTCGTGTACCTCGCTATTCGCACGCCCCAACCATAGAGGCACCCTGCCGGAGGCTCCATGAAGGACGCAGGTCAGCCGGGGTCTGTCGGCGGGTGTCAGGCGCTCCTGCCCGGGCTCGTTAGGGTGGGTCCTCGTGACCGTGGTGCTGCAGGCGAAGGAGTGGCGGGCCCTCGAACGGGCCCACGGCGCACGGGTCGACGCCGCCACCGCGTCCTATCGCGCCCGCCGGGAGGACGGCCGCAAGCACCCTGTCGAGGACTTCCTCTTCACCTACTACGCCCACAGGCCTGCCGCGCTACGCCGGTGGCACCCCGGAGCCGGGGTGGTCCTGCGCGGCGCCGCGGGTGACGAACGAGCCGGCTGGCGCTTCTACCGCAGCGCCGGACCCGATGTCGGCCTCGACGGGGACCGCTTCCTCGAGGACCGTGGTTCGACCGTGCGGTTCATCCGGGCGCTGCTGGGGCACACCCTCGAGCGCCCGGCCCACCTCGGCTGTTTCGGGCTGCACGAGTGGGCCATGGTGTACCGCCTCCCGAAGGAGCAGGTGCGGCACGCCGACTGGCCCCTGCGTCTCGGGAGCGCCGGCACCGACGCCGTCGTCGAGACCCACCAGGTCAGGTGCTCGCACTTCGACGCCTACCGGTTCTTCACACCTGCGGCGCAACCGCTGAACGCCCGTCTGCCGACACGTGACTCACAGATCACCATGGAGCAACCGGGCTGCCTGCACGCCGGGATGGACTGCTACAAGTGGGCCTACAAGCTGACCCCGGCGGTGCCGAGCGACCTCGTTGCCGACTGCTTCGACCTCGCCCGCGAGGCTCGGGTCCTCGACATGCGGGCCGCGCCCTATGACCTCAGCGAGCTGGGCTACGACCCGGTGCGGATCGAGACCCCGGCCGGCAAGACGGCATACGTCGAAGCGCAGCGAGGGTTGTCGCGTCGCTCGCAGGAGCTGCGACGTCGGCTCGTCGCGGTCTGCGACGATCTCCTGGCTGAAGGGCAGGACCAGGACCGGACGCCGACTACTGCTGTTCGGGAGAGGCTGCCACCAGCAGGCTGAGCTCGCTTCGACTGCTGATGGCGAGCTTTGTGTAGGCGTGGCGCAGGTGGCATTCGACGGTCTTCGGGCTGAGGAACAGCGCGGCTGCCGCAGCACGGGTGGTCCGGCCGGCAACCAGGAGCATCACGATCTGGCGTTCCCTCGGTGTCAGGAGGTCCACGCCACTGACTCCGAGACGTGCCGCTGTCTCCCCGGTGGACTCGAGCTCGTCGGCAGCGGTCTGGGCCCACGGGCGGGCTCCGAGCCGCTCGAAGGTGGCCAGCGCCTGGGGCAGCTGTGCCCGGGCGTGCACCCGGCGCCGAGCCCGCCTCAACCGGGTGCCGAAGACCAGCCGGGTCCGGGCCGACTCGAAGAGATCTGGGGTCAGGGCATGCAGGTCGAGGGCGCGTCCAAAGACGTCGTCAAGCTCGGTGTCAGGTGCAAGGATTCCCTCGATCCGGGCTGCCCGGGCAAGCGACCAGGGTTGGCCCTTGGCGTGAGCACGAGACGCATGGATCTGCGACACCTCTCGCGCCCGGGCCTCGCGGCCGGTGCGCATCAACGCCTCCACGAGCTCCGGGGCCGGTGAGACGTCGACGTCGCGAATGCCCACGGCGTCCAGCCAGGCGTGGAGGTCGATCAGGCCCTCAACGGCCTCTTTCATCCGCCCTGATGCCAGGTCGAGCTCGCCGAGCGCGAACCGGGCCCAGATGCAGGCGATGTTGATGTGCCTCGGAACCGCCACTGTCAAGGCCCGTTGCGCGTGGCGGCGGCAGTCCTCCTCGAGGCCCTGACGCGCCTCGAGCCACGCGAGTCCGGCCAGCGAGGTCGCCTCATCGGTCTCGTGTCCGAACTCCTCGGCCAGGGCGATGGACTCGAGGTACTCAGAGGCGGCGCTCACCCACCGGTCCGTCGTCGCGCCGTCACGGGCCAGGTGGAACAGCAGCCGCGGCAGCGCACCGACTGCCGTCTCTGCCCGGGCCGCCTCGACCGCCTGCAGGCTCGCTCGCGTTGCTCCGCTCTCGCGCAACCACAACAGGCCGAGGACAACCCACGTCGAGTCAAGCGCGGTCTGCGGATCAGCAGCAACCAGACTGAACAGACGCACCCCCTCCCGGATGTGGTCGGCTCCGTCCCGGCCGTCCAGCACCCGGGCCATCCC
>NZ_JBKJPP010000019.1:0-45996 GCF_046595215.1 Lapillicoccus sp.
ACGACCTCGTCAACGCTCTCCTCGGCGAGGTTCACCCGGCTGATCACCGTCTTCTCGATGTCGCCATAGTCGCGGCCCACCGCCTCGCAGTGCCCGCGGATCACGTCGTACTTCGCCTTCACCCCGGCCGGGCCCATGTCGAAGATGTTGCAGGCGTCGGCGTACTGCGCCACCATCCGCAGTGTCTTCCTCTCCCCGCCGCCACCGATGAGGATCGGTGGGTGGGGCCTCGACAGGGCCGCCGGAGAGTTGAGCGGCCGCTCCAGCCGGTAGTGCTCGCCCTCGAAGGGACTGTCGTCGCCGGACCACATCTGGTGCGCGAGCCGCAGGGTCTCCTCGAGACGCTCGAACCGTTCGGACGTGCCCGGGTAGGGCACGCCCAGCCCGCGGTGCTCCTCCTCGTTCCACGCTGCGCCGATCCCGAGCCAGGCGCGGCCGCCGGACAGGACGTCGAGGGTCGTCACGGTCTTGATGAGCAGCCCGGGATGGCGGTAGGTCACGCCGGTCACCAGGGTGCCGAGCGTGATGGTCTTCGTGACGCCCGCGGCATACGCGAGCGCCGCGTAGCCTTCGAGCATCTCGTGCTCCGGCGGGCCGATCATCGAGATCTGGAAGAAGTGGTCCATGACCCACAGACTCGCCATGCCCGCCTCGTCGGCGTCGCGGGCGATCCGGGCGAAGGTGGGGCCGATGCTGTCCGGAGCGCCGGGCCAGGTGAAGTCCGCGACCTGAAGTCCGATTTTCATGTGCTAAAGGTATGCCGGTGAGTCAACCCTCCACGTCCGCCTCCCCGTCCCTGCCCCGAGCCGGCGCCCTGCCCAAGGTGCCGTGGTGGGGGCTGGTCTCCGCCGTCGTCGCGCCGGTCGCCCTCATCGGCGGCTGGATGTATGCCGGGTCGCTCGTCCCGGGTTACGACCCGATCCGCTCGACCATCAGCGACCTCGCAGCCGGGGACCTGCCGACCCGCTGGGTGATGACCCTGGCCCTGGTCCTCACCGGACTGGCCCACATCGTGACGGCCGTCGGGATGCGCCCCGCTGACGGGGCCGGCCGGACCATCCTGGCGGTCGGCGGGGTCGCCACCTTGGTCATCGCCTGGATCCCGAACAACGTCGTCGGGCACAACGTCGTCGGCCACATGATCGCGGCCTACCTCGCCTTCGCGGCCCTGAGCCTCTGGCCCGCGGTCATCGCCCGCAACGTCCCGGACGCGCCCCTGGTCCTGCGTCGCCGGTTCGGGCAGGTGACCGCCATCGTGCTCGGCCTGCTCATCCTCGTGACCATCGCCGACATCGTCACCGGCGGAGCGACCCTCGGTCTGCGGGAGCGGGTGCTGGCCGGCGCCCAGGCCCTCACCCCCCTCGTCGTCGTCTTGGGCCTCGTCGGGGGGCGAACCGCCTCGGAGAGGTGAGCTCCCGGCATACAGTGGCGTGGTCATGAGGGGAAGACGAGCGCTGGCACGGATCGCGCGAGCGGTGCGCTGGCTGGCGATGCTCGCGGTCTGCTACGTCGGCGGGGTGGCCGCCACCAACCTCTCCCCGACGACGATCGAGACGCAGCACTACGTCGCGACCGTCCGGCTTTCGGTCCTCCCGCTCCACAGCCCGGTACTCCATGGTCCGACCATCCTCGGAGACCTCGACCTGGACTTCACGTCTCCGATCATCGCGCCGGGCATCGAGGTCGGCGTCGCCGTGAAGCAGAACATCACCGAGATCTTCACCCGCCGCGACCTCAGCGTGCGCAGCCTGCAGCCCACGAACGAGGAGATCTCCCAAGCGCTGCGGGACGGCGTGCGGGGGGTGGGCTGGCGGTTCCTCGCCGGGTCGGTGACGGCCGCGCTCGTCCTGTCGCTCGCCGTGCACTACGCGCGGGGGCGTCGGTGGCCGGCCCCGACCCACCTCGTGACGGTCGGGACGGCGCTCATCGTGGCCTGCGCTGCCACGGGAGTCGGGATCTGGCAGACCTACCGCCCCGCCAACTTCGCCAGCCTGCGGACCACCGGGCTGCTCCTGGAGCTCGAGCAGAACAAGGACGTCCTGCAGGGCGTTGAGGCCCGCACCTCGCAGGCCACCCCCTACATCCTCAACCTGTTGGCGCTTTCGCAGTCGCTGCGGGAGAACCTTGTCCCGTCGACGGTGAGCCAGACGGTGTCCAGCCGGGTCCTGCTCGTCTCTGACATCCACGGGCAGAACCAGTACGGGCTGATGAAGTCGATCATCGACTCCCAGAAGATCGACGTCGTCCTCGACCTGGGCGACCTCGTGAACTTCGGCAGCGCCACCGAGGCGGAGGCCGCCGGGCTGTTCACCGGGATCGCGTCCCTCGGGGTGCCCTACCTCTTCATCGGGGGCAACCACGACTTCACCTCGCCGACCGACCGCGCCCTGCTCACCCGGCTCGGTGCCGTCCCCAACGTCGTGCTCCTGCAGCCGGACGACACCTCCTACACGGCCTACAGCCTGAAGGGTCTGCGGATCACCGGCTTCAACAACCCGCGCTTTTTCGGTGACGACGCCCAGAACACGAAGAAGAAGCAGGAGCCCGCGATCGCGGCCTTCAACGCCGCCATGGCCAACCAGCCGACGCCTGATCTTGTTGCCACCCACGAGCCGGGCGCCGCGGACGGCGTCACCAAGGCCGACATCATCCTCAACGGGCACCTGCACGCGGCGAGCGTCAAGGGCAACCGGATCGGCGTCGGCACCTTCACCGGGGGCGGGGTCGTCTCGCACTACATCCCCGAGGAGGACACCGGCGAGCTGCGGGGCCAGCCCTACGCCTTCGACATCGCCGCCTTCGGGCCCACCTGCCAGCTCACGTCGCTGACCCGCTACACCTACCGCAACCTCATCGAGGGCGCCCCGGCCTACGACAGTGTCACGGTCGTCAACGGCGCGACGATCGAGAAGCCCGTCGTGCCGGCAGACCCGGCCGCCCCGGAGCGGTCCTGCTCGTCGATCGAGCCGTCAGGGCGGGTCACCGTCTCGGCCCCTGCCGTCGGCAGGTAGCCAGCGGTTCGTGGTCAGCTTGGCGCTCCACACGGACAGGGGGTCGTGTCGTCACGTCCAGGTCGGCCAGTATCGGCGGGGTAGAGCCGGGTGCCGCACGAACCACCAGTGGTGCGGGAAGAGGATCGGTCTCGCGCTGCAGTGGGCCGGGAACCGACGCCCGGCGGCATCGCGGACCTCCTCGGGGATCTGGTCCGTGTCGAAGGACCCCAGCTCGCGGTCCACCAGCTCGACGGTGAAGCCCGCTCCGTCGAGAATCCGCAGCACGAGGTCGAGACCGGTGACACCCCGCCCGGACTCCAGGGCTGCGAGCGTCGACTTGGACACCTCAAGCACGTCGGCCAGCTGGCGCTGGGAGACTCGTCGCCGACGGCGTGCGGCCCGAGGGCATCACCGATCTGCAGGGTGAGGTCCTCGGGACGGGTCATGCCGTTCACCCTGCCGCCGAGGTGCGTGTGAGGGAATCCTGGCCCGGCGTGATGTGGACAACGGGTCCTGCGGTGGATGGGATGTGGACGAAAGGGGCGGGAGCGGGGCCACCCCACCCCTGCCGAGCACTATGCCGTGCCCACCACCGTGGGCAGCGCGCCATGCCGTGCCCACCACCGTGGGCAGCGCACTATGCCGTGCCCACCCGGGTGGGCACGGCATAGTGCGCCGGAGGGTAGTCCCCCGTGGGGGAGCAGCCACCCCCAACCCCGCAGGTCGTGCCCACCGTGGCCCAGCGCCGCCCAGCGCCGCCCAGCGCCGCCCAGCGCCGCCTAACCGCCGCCGCGCAGCTCAGGGAACTGGTCGTCGCGCCACTCCTGTGCCGGCCGCTCGGCCTCCACGTCACGGGCCAGCTCGTCCTCGCGCCCCCGCAGCTCGACTCGGCGGATCTTGCCCGAGATCGTCTTCGGCAGCTCCGCGAACTCGATCCGGCGCACGCGCTGCCAGGGGGCGAGGTGCTCCCTGGCGTACTGCAGGATCGAGAGGGCCGTCTCCTCGGTGGGCTCGTGTCCGGCCACCAGGACGATGTAGGCCTTGGGCACCGCGAGCCGCAGGGCATCCGGGGCCGGCACCACGGCCGCCTCAGCGACGGCGGGGTGCTCGATGAGCACCGACTCGAGCTCGAACGGGCTGATCTTGTAGTCACTCGCCTTGAAGACGTCGTCGGTGCGCCCGATGTAGGTGATGTACCCCTCCGCGTCGATTGAGGCGACGTCACCCGTGTGGTAGAAACCACCGGCCATCGCCTCGGCATCTCGCTCCGGGTCACCCTGGTATCCGGTCATGAGGGGCAGTGGCCGCTGCGAGAGGTCGAGGCAGATCTCGCCCTCACCGGGTTGGTCCCCGGACGCCGAGGAGCGTTTCCCCGTCATGAGATCCACGAGGACGACGGGCAGCCCGGGCAACGGCCGTCCCATCGAGCCCGGCTTGACCGGCGACCCGGGGGTGTTGCCCACCTGTGCCGTCGTCTCGGTCTGTCCGTAACCATCACGCAGGGTCAGGCCCCACGCCCGGCGCACCCGTTCGATGACCTCCGGGTTGAGCGGCTCACCCGCGCCGATGACCTCTCGCAGCTGTCCCGGCCCACCTGACAGGTCCGCGTTGATGAGCATCCGCCACACCGTCGGTGGCGCACAGATGGACGTGACGTCGTTGGCTCTCAGCACCCGCAGCAGCGACGGCGCGTCGAAGCGGGCGTAGTTGTAGAGGAAGATCGTCGCCTCGGCGTTCCACGGCGCGAAGAAGCTCGACCACGCGTGCTTGGCCCAGCCGGGCGAGGAGATGTTGAGGTGGACGTCCCCGGGTCGCAGACCGAGCCAGTACATCGTCGACAGGTGCCCGACCGGGTAGGACACCTGGGTGTGCTCCACGAGCTTGGGATTCGACGTCGTGCCGGAGGTGAAGTAGAGCAGCAGGCGGTCGCCGACGAGGGTGCCCGGGTGGACGAGGGGGGTCGGCTCGAGGTCGTATGCCGCGCTGAAGGACTCCCAGCCCCGCGGCGCCCCGCCCCCACCAGAGACCGCGATCCGCGTGTAGTCCCCGTCGACCCCGTCGAACTTCGCTGTGTCGACGGCGTTGGCGATGACGAACCGGGCCGCGCCCCGGTCGATCCGGTCCCGCAGATCGGCCGGACCGACGGCGGTGGTGGTCGGCATGATGACCGCGCCGAGCTTCATGATCGCGAGCATCGACTCCCAGAGCTCGACCTGGTTGCCGAGCATGACGATGACCGAGTCACCCTTGCCGACGCCGCGAGCGGACAGCCACTGGGCCACCTGGTCCGAGCGGCGGGACAGCTGCTCGAAGCTCCAGGAGGCCGGCGCCTCACCGGCGACCTCGGCCGCCTCCTCGATGATGACGAGCGCCGGTGTGTCGTTGCCGCGGGCGATCTCGTCGAACCAGTCGATCGCCCAGTTGAACGTCTCGCCCAGCTCCGGCCAGGTGAAGCCCGCCACGGCCTCGGCGTGCTGGCCGCGCCAGGCCAGCAGCTGGTCCCGGCTCGCGCGGAACGCCTCCGTCACGGCATACCTGCTCTGGCTCACAGCTGCTCCTTGCCGGACCGCCCGTTGGCGTCCTCGTCGATGAGGTGGTTGACCAGCTGCTGCACCTGGTCGCTGTGGGGGATGTTGCGGAAGAACTCGTCGGCGCTGTCGCCGGCCGACTCGATGTTCAGGGTGCCCGAGTGGATCACCCGGTCGAGAAAGGTCTGGTGGAAGCTGACGTCGGTGATCTTCGACAGGGTGATGTCCTTCCCCGACTTGGAGAGGATGCCGCGCCGGACCATCACCCGGTGGCTCGTGATGACGTAGTGCGTCGTGCGCCACCGCAGGAAGGGCACCACGACGCCGGGGATCGCGATCAGCACGGCGGCCGCCACGCAGATCCACTGGATCAGGTTGCCCCGGCTGTCGTCCGGGGTCACCCAGGCGGCGACGAGCGCGGCAGCGACGAGCAGGACGCCGACGAGGGACGGCCCGAGCACCGTCAGCCAGTGAGGATGCAGGCTGCGCACGACCTCCTCGTCCCGGGTGAGGACGTTTTCGGGGAAGCCCATGGCGTCTGCTAGTCCCTGAAGAGGGGGGTCAGCTCGCGGATCGACACCACGGCGACCCCCTCGGCGGCGAAGTAGGGGTCCGCCGCGAGCGCCTCGTCAACCCGCTCCCGGGTCGTCGTGAAGATCACCATCGAGCCGGTGCCGTCCGGGAAGGGGCCCGCGTCCAGCACCTCACCCCGATCGTGCAGC
The DNA here is from genome assembly GCF_046595215.1 of Lapillicoccus sp. Taxonomy (NCBI): domain Bacteria; kingdom Bacillati; phylum Actinomycetota; class Actinomycetes; order Micrococcales; family Intrasporangiaceae; genus Lapillicoccus; species Lapillicoccus sp. The sequence continues at coordinate 6,244 of NZ_JBKJPP010000019.1, forward strand.
TCGGCGAGCAGCTCGCGGTGGCGGGGACGCAGCTCGAGACGGGCGGGGTGACCACTGAAGGAGAGCTCGACGACGAACATGCCCCCACCGTATGCCGTGCTGGCATGCTCGGGGACATGCCTCAGCGGATGTTCGTCGCCGTCGTCCCGCCCGCGCAGGTCCTCGACGACCTCTCGGACTTCCTCGAACCGCGCCGTGACGCCGGGATGCCGTGGATCCACCCCGAGCAGTGGCACCTGACCCTGGCCTTCATGGAGGCCGTTCCGCACCGCTCGATCGACACCCTCGTCGAGCACCTCGAGGAGGCCGCCGCCAGACGCCGGCCCTTCAGCCTGCGGCTCGGGGGCGCGGGCGCGTTCCCGGACCCGACCCGGGCGAAGGTCCTCTGGCTCGGGGTCGAGGGGGGCGCAGAGCTCGAGCGGCTGGCCGTCAACGTGCGCGCGGCCGCGTCGACGGCGGGCGCGCCCGTGGACGGCAAGGCGTTCCGGCCGCACCTGTCGCTGGCTCACCTCAAACGGCCCGTCGAGGCGACCCGGTGGCTGCGCATCCTCGACACCTTTGCGGGCCGGTCCTGGGAGGTGGACGGGTTCGACCTGATTGCCAGCCACCTCGGGGACGGGCCGAACGGTCGTCCCCGCCACCAGGTCGTCGAGACGTTCACCCTCGGCGCCGACGTGCGGGACGGCGCGACGGACGGGGCGACGGCCCGCCCCACGAGCGCGGTCACGGACGGGTGGCGGTCGGGCGCAGGCGGGTGAGCACCACGGCGAGGAGCGCGAGGGCGATGACCTCGACGACGCCGACGTAGGCCGCGACCGCCGTCACCGACCGCTCCGAGAGGGCACCGACGACCGTCGACCCGACGAGCCAGGCGCCGCCCTGGACCGCCGCGTAGGTGCCGAAGCCCGCGCCCCGACGGTGGACGGGGACGAGGTCGGCCACGGTGGCCCGCATCGTGGAGTCCTGGATCCCCACGACGACACCCCAGAGCGCGGCCCCGACGACGAGGGCGGCGACCGAGGACGAGAACGACAGCCAGGGGACGGCCGCGGACAGCACGGGCACCAGGACGAGGGCGCGCGGCCCCGACCGGTCGTAGACCCGGCCGAGGACGACCGCTGCCCCGCCCGCGGTCGCCATGGCCACGGCATACAGGACCGGCACCCAGCTCGCGGCGAGCAGGCCCTGGCCGGTGATGTGGACGGCGAGGACCCCCCACGTCGAGAAACCGAGCATGGTCACGGCACTGAACGCGGCGAAGACCCAGAACTGCTGCCCCAGCCCGCCGCCGAGCCGCAGCCGCTTCGCCTCGGAGACCTCGGCCGCCGGCTCCCACGCCCGGGGGTCGGGGGCCAGCCGCCGAAGCCGGACCAGCCGGACCACGGCAAGCAGTCCCGGCAGGCCCATGAGGGCAAAGGCGAGGCGGTAGTTGTCATGGGCCACCGCGAGGACCACCGCGATGAAGAGCGGCCCGATCATCGCCCCGGTCTGGTCGAGCAGCTTGTGCAGCCCAAAGGCCCGGCCCCGGCCGACGACCGCGGACGCGTGCGAGAGCATGATGTCGCGAGCGGGCGTGCGGACGGCCTTGCCCAGTCGCTCCCCGGTGTAGAGAACCGTTGCGGCAGCGAGGTTCCCGGTGAGGGCCAGGAGCGGCACGCAGACGGCGGTCAGGACGTATCCGACCATCGTCTGGGGCCAGGGACGCCCGCTCCGGTCCGCGAACCGGCCGGTGACCAGGCGCAGCACGAGCGCGGTCGCCTCCCCGAGTCCGGTGACCAGGCCGACCGTCGCCGCCGTCGCGCCGAGCGTCCCGAGGTAGGGCCCGATGATCGAGCGAGCCCCCTCGTAGACGATGTCGGCGAGTCCGGAGACGAGCCCGAAGCCCACGACGAAGCGGGTCGGGCTGATCCGGTTTCGGGTCGTGGGGTCGCTCACCGGCCGGTCCAGCGGTACTCCACCTCGGGTCGGCCGGCACCGGCGTGGCGGGATCGGCGCAGGGCCATCGAGCTGTCGGCGAGGTGCTCGAGGTAGCGGCGCGCGGTCACCCTCGAGACCCCGACCATCAGGGCGACCTCGCCCGCCGACACGCCGGCGCCCGCGCCGCGCACGGACTCGAGGACGCGCCCCCAGAGATCCTCGGAGAAGCCCTTGGGCAGGCTGCTCGCTGCCCCGGCACGCAGCTCGGCGAAGACCTGGTCGACCTCACCCTGGGTCGCGAGCGCGACCTGATCCCCGGTCCTCCTGCGGTAGTCGCCGTAGGCCTCGAGCCGGTCCCGCAGCGACGCGAAGACGAAGGGCTTGAGGAGGTACTGGACGACGCCGAGGGACACCGCCGCGCGGACGACGTCGAGGTCACGCGCGGACGTCACGGCGATGACGTCGGTCGGAATCCCCTGGGCACGCATCGACCTGACGACATCGAGGCCGTGCCCGTCGGGCAGGAACATGTCGAGCAGGACGAGGTCGACGCCGCCCCCCGCGAGCACCCTGAGCGCCTCACGCCCCGAGGGGACGGTGCCCGCGACCGTGAACCCCGTCACCCGCCCGACGTATGCCGTGTGAGCGTCGGCCGCGATCGGCTCGTCCTCGACGACGAGCACGGCCAGTGTCACGAGGTGGCCCCGGCCAGCCGCCGCTCGTCGGCGTGCGGCCCGACCGGCAGCCGCACGGTCAGCGTCGCCCCCGGCGGCTCGGAGACGGACACGGTCCCCCCGAGGCGGAACGCACACTGCTGAACGAGCGCCAGACCCAGGCCCCGGCCCGGCCCGGATGCTGCTCCCGTGACGTCCCCGTCGCCGACCGGGTGCCCGGTCGGCTTCGACGACCACCCCCGGGTGAAGGCCTTCCCGGCCTGCTCCCCGGTCAGGCCCGGGCCGTTGTCGGTCACGGTGAGGACGCACTCGCCGCCCTCGAGGTGGGCCGCGAAGCCGACCCGTCCGGACGGCATACCGGCGACCGCGTCGAGGGCGTTGTCGACGAGGTTGCCGACGATGGTCACGAGGTCGCGCGACGGGGCGACCCCCTCGGGCAGCTCGGTCCGCTCGTCGATCCGGAAGTCGATGCCCCGCTCGCTCGCCTGCGCCGCCTTGCCGAGCAGCAGTGCGGTCAGGGCGGGCTCGGCAACGGCCGCGACGAAGGTGTCGGTCAGCTTCTGCGACGACGTCAGCTCCTCCGTGGCGAAGCGCAGGGCCTCGTCGGTGCGCCCGAGCTCGACCAGGGAGACGACGGTGTGGAGCCGGTTCGCGGACTCGTGGGCCTGCGCGTGGAGGGCGTCGGCGAGACCCCGCGCCGAGTCGAGCTCACCGGTCAGGGACTCGAGGTCCGTCCGGTCGCGCAGCGTCGCGACCGTGCCGAGGTCGCGGCCCTCCCACGTCGCGCGGGCCTGGTTGAGGACGACGACCCGGGCCGCGGTGACGTGCAGCTCGTCCCTGCGCGGGGCGCCACTCGCGAGCGCGGCGACGAGGTCCGCCGACAGGTCGAGCTCGGTCACCGGGGTGCCCGCCACGTCGCCCGACAGGCCCAGCAGCCGCCGGCCCTCGTCGTTGACGAGCTGCACGCGCCCGTCGCGGTCGACGAGCAACAGACCCTCGCTGACCGCGTGGAGCACGGCGTCGTAGTACTCGTACATCTGGCGCAGGTCGGCGGTGTTCATGCCGCGCGTCTCGCGCCGGACGTGCCGGGCGACGAGCCACGTGCCGGTGCCCGCGATGAGCGCGGCCAGGGCGGCGGCGAGGGCCAGTCCCGGCACCTGGGCGCCGACCTGGTCGCTGACCGCGGTCAGGGAGATCCCGACGGCGACCATCGCCACGACGGGCCCGGCGTGGTCGCCGCCCGCGAAGACGGGCACGACGGCCCGCGTGGACGGGCCGAGCGTGCCGACGTAGTTCTCGACGACGTCCTCCCCCGCCCGGGCGGGCTCGGTGTGGCCGATGAAGACCTTGCCGACCTGGGCGGGGTCCGGGTGGGTGAACCGCACCCCGGACAGGTCCATGACAACGATGAAGTCGGTCGTGGTCTCCGACTGGACGCGCATGACATAGGGCTGTAGGACGGCCGTGGGGCTCGGGCCGATGACGGCCTCCAGGACGACCGGATCGGTCGCCAGGGTGTGGGCGACGGCGAGGACGCGTTGCCGGGCCTGCTCCTCCGTGGCCCCGCGCGCCTGCACGAAGGCGGCCACCAGGCCCCCGGCCACCACGATCGCCGCCACCGCCACCTGGAGCGCGAGGATCTGAGTCGCGAGCGCCCAGCGACGGGGGTCGACGAGCCGACCGCTCAGCACGGACGCCGACCTGCGGGCGAGCGTCGCCATGCCGGCGCCACGAACACCGTGAACACTATGAACACAACGGTGACCCTACGCCGCGCGAGGCGTCACCCTTCCGAGGGAGCACCCCCACTGCCGCAGCCGGCAGCCCACCTCTGCAAAGGAGCACGTGTGTCCCGTCACGACGTAGACCGCGCACCCGCGGTCGGCCCGAAGAAGGACAAGACCCACTACCTCTACATGGCGGTCCTGGTCGCGGTCGTCCTGGGTGTCCTTGTCGGCTTCCTCTTCCCCGCCTTCGCCGTCGAGCTGAAGTGGCTGGGGACGTTGTTCGTCAACCTCATCAAGATGATGATCTCGCCGATCATCTTCTGCACGATCGTCCTGGGCATCGGCTCGGTGCGCAAGGCCGCGAGCGTCGGCCGGATCGGCGGCCTCGCGCTCGGCTACTTCATCACCATGTCGACCTTCGCGCTCGCGGTCGGTCTCGTCGTCGGCAACATCATCAAGCCCGGCGCGAGCCTCCAGCTGACGGCCAAGATCGCCAAGTCCGGCCAGGGCCAGGTGGCGGCGGGCGATACGTCGACGACCGGCTTCATCCTCGGCCTCATCCCCAAGACCCTCGTCTCCTCGCTGACCGACGGCTCGGTCCTCCAGACACTGCTCGTCGCGCTGCTCGTCGGCTTCGCCCTGCAGATGATGGGCACCGCTGGCCAGCCGATCCTCGGCGGCATCAAACACCTGGAGCGGCTCGTCTTCCGGGTCATGTCGATGGTCATGTGGGTGGCCCCGATCGGGGCGTTCGGCGCCATGGCGGCGATCATCGGGGCCACGGGTGTCGATGCCCTCAAGAGCCTCGGCATGCTCATGCTCGCCTTCTACCTCACCTGCGCCGTCTTCGTGTTCGGCATCCTCGGGACCATCCTCAAGGTCGTCACCGGCGTCAACGTGCTCTCGCTCTTCCGCTACCTCGCCCGCGAGTTCCTCCTCATCCTCTCGACGTCCTCCTCGGAGTCGGCCCTGCCGCGCCTGATCGCCAAGATGGAGCACCTCGGCATCGAGCGCTCCACCGTGGGCATCACCGTGCCCACCGGATACTCGTTCAACCTCGACGGCACCGCCATCTACCTGACCATGGCGTCACTCTTCATCGCCGAGGCGCTCCAGAAGCCGTTCAGCATCGGGGAGCAGATCTCCCTTCTCGTCTTCATGATCATCGCATCCAAGGGCGCCGCGGGGGTCTCCGGCGCCGGGCTGGCCACCCTCGCGGGCGGCTTGCAGTCGCACCGGCCTGACCTGCTCGACGGCGTCGGCTTCATCGTCGGGATCGACCGCTTCATGTCCGAGGCCCGCGCGCTGACGAACTTCGCCGGCAACTCCGTCGCCACGGTGCTCGTCGGGACCTGGACCAACACCATCGACCGCGAACAGGTCGACCGGGTGCTCTCGGGGCAGGACCCCTTCGACGAGAGCATGTTCGCGACGGACGAGGACCACCGTCAGGAGGCCGAGCTCAGCGCGAGCAGCCGCTGACGCAGGTTTGCCTCCGTCAGGGTCGGCCGGAGGCGTGGGTCAGGTAGTCGAGCAGCGGCCCGGTCAGCTGCGGGCCGGCCAGGGTCAGGGTGCTCCGGCGAGCCCGGGGAATGATCGTGAGGCTGGCGCCGGGGATGGCGCCGCTGAGGCGTTCCGCCGTGGTCCGGTAGTGCTGCGGGCTCTCGGACCCGACGGCGATCCACACCGGGGTGAGGAGGTCCTCGTAGGTGCTCGCGGCATGGTCGTGAGCGACGACGAGGAGCAGCTCGCTGGCCCCGGCGGCGAGCTGTTGACGGAACATCTGGCCCCGTCGCGTGCGCAGGAACACCCCGGCGGCGAGGCGGCGCAACGGCAGGGGCAGCCGGGCCATGACCTTCGGGGTGTTGAGCCCCGTGCTGACCAGGGCCATCGCCAGCTCCTGCGCACCGGACCGGACCGCGGCGACGAAGTCCGGCACCCACTCGGTCGGCAGGGAGCCGTCGACGGAGACTCCGGGGTCGTAGAGCGCCAGCGCATCGAGCCGGCGGGTCCGCGCGAGCTCCAGGGCGACGAGGGCGCCGCTGCTGTGAGCCAGCACCATCTCGGCGCCGGTCGCGTCGAGCAGCCGCCCGAGCTCTCCGGCTTCCTGCTTGAGCGACGGCGGGCTGAGCGGCGGGGAGGAGTCCCCGTGACCGCGCCGGTCGAACAGGTGCACGGTCAGGTGCTGGCCGAGGTGCACCGCGAGCGGGCGGTAGTCCTCGAGTGTCGAGAGGCTCTGCTGGACGACGACGAGCCCGGGGCCGGAGCCGTGGCTCTCCCCGACGAGCCGCTCCCCGTCGTCGAGCGTGAGCTCGAAGATCGGCATACCTGGTCTCCCCCCGCCACCGTTGCTGAACCCCGATTACATCACCCCCCGCGCAGACCGGCACGCTGACGCAAGTAGGTGGCGGGCCATCGCGGGAGTTGGCTCATCGGACGTGTTGCATCTATCTTGGATACATCATGGTGACCCCTCCTGCCCCATCCGCGACCCTCTCCGCGTCGGCGCGCGTCTACGCGGCGCTGAAGCGCGACATCCTCGACGGACGAGCAGCCGGTGGCTCCTTCGTCACCGAGGGCGAGCTGGCCGCGGCCACCGGCGTCTCGCGGACCCCCGTCCGGGAGGCCCTGCTGCGCCTCGAGGTCGAGGGGCTCGTGCGGCTCTATCCCAAGAAGGGCGCCCTCGTCGTGGCGGTGTCGGCCGACGAGGCCCGCGACGTCCTCGAGGCTCGCCTCGTCATCGAGGAGTGGGCTGCGGGCGCCATGTGGAGGCGCCGCGCCGAGGCCATCCCCGAGCTCGAGGAGCTGGTGGGGGCGATGAGGGCGGCCCGGGCGGCGGACGACATGAGCGCATTCGTCGAGCACGACCGGCTCTTCCACGAGGTCATCGTCGCGGCCGCGGGCAACTCTGTCCTGACCCGGACCTACCAGGGGCTTCGCGACCGGCAGCTGACCATCGTCGCCACGCAGCTGCGGATGTCACCCGCCCGCCTCGACCGCGCGCTGCGCGGTCACGCCGAGCTGCTCACGCTGCTCGAGGGCGGGACGAAGGCCGGCTTCGTGCGCGCGACCCGGTCGCACGTCGAGAGCGCGCTGGCCCGGCTCCAGGGTCAGCGGTGAGCGCCTCGACGCCGCCGCTGCAGCTGCACAACATCGGCGGTCGACGCGCGTATGCCGTGTGGGGGGCCGCGATGGCCGTCTACGTCCTCGGCGTCTTCCACCGCACCTCGCTCGGCGTCGCCGGGCTGATCGCGGCGGACCGCTTCCACATCACCGCCGCCCAGCTCGCGACGTTCACCGTGGTCCAGCTGCTCGTCTACGCCGCCATGCAGATCCCCGTGGGGGTGCTGCTCGACCGGTTCGGCTCGCGGCCGCTGCTCATCACCGGACTGCTCCTGATGACGGCGGGCCAGCTCTGGTTCGCCTTCGCCGGCACCTTCGGGGTGGGGCTCGCGGCGCGCATCCTCATCGGCGGGGGCGACGCGATGGTCTTCGTCAGCGTGATCCGGATTGTCGCCCTGTGGTTCCGCGTCCGCCAGACCCCGCTGCTCACCCAGCTCACCGGACAGCTCGGGCAGCTGGGCGCCATCGCCGCGTCGTTCCCGCTGTCCTTCGCGCTGCGCCAGTTCGGCTGGACCCCGTCCTTCCTCGCCGCCGCGGGGATCGGCGTCGTCCTCGCCGTCGTCCTCGTCTTCGTCCTCAAGGACTCCCCCTACCAGGGCACGCCCCAGGAGCCGATCCGGGTCCGGGCGGTCGCAAGCACGCTGCGCACGACCTGGGGCACCCCCGGGACGCGGCTCGGCCTCTGGTCCCACTTCACGAGCCAGTTCTCGGTGACCGTGTTCACCCTGCTCTGGGGCTTCCCGTTCCTCGTGCGCGGTCAGGGCCTCAGCGAGGGCACCGCGAGTGCGCTGCTCATCATCATGACGATCACGGCGATGACGACCGGTCCGGTGCTCGGCGGGCTCGTCGGCCGCTTCCCCTACCAGCGATCCCGGCTCGTGCTCGGCATCGTCGGCTCCATCGCGACCGTGTGGGCGGTCGTCCTGCTGTGGCCGGGGCGCGCACCGCTGCCGCTGCTCGTGCTCCTCGTCATGGTCACCGCGCTCGGGGGACCGGGGTCGATGGTGGGCTTCGACCTGGCGCGCACCTTCAACCCCCAACACCGGATCGGTAGCGCGCTCGGCGTCGTCAACGTCGGGGGCTTCGTGGCGTCCCTGGTGACCATGGCGCTGATCGGGTTCATCCTCGACCGCCTCGCCCCGGACGGCCCCGCCGACTACACGCTCGACGACTTCCGGCTGGCCATGTCGGTCCAGTTCCTCTTCTGGGGCCTCGGTGCGCTCCAGGTGTGGCGCTACCGGCACAAGACCCTCGGCCACCTCGGGCGGACCAACCCCGAAGCCCTCGCGGCCCTGCGCGGCGGCCAGTCGCTGCTGCCGGGGATCTCCGAGCACCCGCCCCCTTCGTGAGGCGCACCCCGCCTGGACCGAGGTGAGCGCGGTGACGTCGGGGGAAACGTCACCGCGCTCGGTGGTCGTGCCCTTCGGGGGTGGACACCATCACCGCACGCCGGGGCCCGGGGGGAGCCCGCAGCGGCGGCCACCACTATACGAACCACCCGCCAGATAGCAACCCCGGTGCGTCCAGAGCCCCTTCAAGCGGGAGGATGCGGTCATGGACTCCACCACGTGGGACGCCCGGTATGCCGCAGCACAGCTCGTCTGGTCGGCGACGCCGAACGCCGTGATCGAGCAGGAGACGTCTCCGATGCCCGCGGGTCGGGCACTGGACCTGGCCTCCGGGGAAGGGCGGAACGCGATCTGGCTCGCGGAGCACGGTTGGCGGGTGACCGCGGTCGACTTCTCCGACGTCGCGACCGACCGAGCGCGCCGGCTGGGCGCCGAGCGGCTCGGTGACCACGCCGACCGGCTGCAGGTCGTGGCGGCTGACGTTCTGACGTGGATCCCGGAACAGGGCGCCTTCGACCTCGTCATCGTCGTCTACTTCCACGTCGGCGCCTCCGACCGGCGGGCCCTCCTTCACCGGGCGGCGCAGGCGCTGGCGCCCGGTGGCACCCTGCTCGTCCTCGGCCACCATCTCGACAACATCGAGCACGGGGTCGGCGGACCTCAGGATCCGGCCCTGCTCTTCACCCCCGAGGACGTGGTCGCCGATCTCGACGGGACGGGGCTTGTCGTCGAGCGCGCCGAGAGCCTCCGGCGACCCGTGACCGGGGCCGGCGACGCCCTCGACGCCTTCGTCAGGGGCCACCACCGCGCCAGCTAGGGTCGGAGCATGGGGAGCCCTGCCGAGACCACACCGATCAGCGGGGTCATCTTCGACTTCCACTCGACGCTCGTCAGTGGGGGTGACACGGCGGGATGGATCGACGCGGCCTGGCAGTCTCTCGGGCGACCCGGGGACCCGACGAGCGAGCTGGGCGCCGAGACCGTCGAGGCCGCCGTCATCTTCCTCGACCGGATCTGGGAGCACGCCGGCGAGCTCGATCCGGGCAGCGGACGCGACCTCAGCCCGGAGCGGCACCGCGGGGTCTTCGACGCGACCATCGAGCGGGCCCCGGGGGTGGATGCCGAGCTGGCGGCGGCCCTCTATGTGGCGATGCCCGACATGTTGGAGGCCTACGCCGACTCCGCGCCCGTGCTGCGCGCCCTGCGGGAGCGCGGGACCCGCATCGCGATCCTGTCGAACGTGGGCTTCGACCTCCGGCCGTTCATCGCTCGGAGCGAGCTCGCCGGGCTGGCCGACGCACTCGTGATGTCCTTCGAGGTCGGGGCCGTCAAGCCGAACCCAGCCATCTTTCAGCGTGCTCTCGACCTGCTCGGCGTCCCGCCCGACGAAGCCCTCATGGTCGGGGACAGCTGGCGCGACGACGGGGCGGCGGCGGCCCTGGGGGTCCGGACGCTCATCCTGCCGCGGACCGACGGCCCGGTCCACGGCCTCGATGTCGTGTTGCGCCTGGTCGGCGGCTGACCAGCCAGCGCAGCGCCACCTCAGCGCAGCGCTACCTCACCGCAGCGCTACCTCACCGCAGCGCGAGCACCGGCCCCTTCCAGCGTCGGCGCAACCAGCGGTCGTGGCTCGTCACGACGACCGCGCCGGCCGAGCGGCCCATGGCCTCCTCCAGATCGGCCGCAAGCGCGAGCGAGATGTGGTTCGTCGGCTCGTCGAGCAGCAGCAGGTCCGGCCGGCTCGCCACGACCACGGCAAGCGCGAGGCGGCGCTGCTGCCCGACGCTGAGCACCCCCACCGGCTTGCCGAGCTCGCGGGGGTGGACCAGCCCGAGCTCCCCCAGGGGCGGGACGTCGCCGCCGCCAACGGCCGCGGCATACACCTCCTTGGCGGAGAGCTGGGGCTCGCCGAAGGTCACCTCCTGCGGCAGGTAGCCGATCCGCCTCGCCCGCACCTGGACGTCGCCGCGGGGGGCTGCCAGCTCGCCGGCCAGCACCGCGAGCAGCGAGGACTTGCCGCTGCCGTTCGGGCCGGTGACGAGCAGGTGCTCGCCGACGTCGACGCGCAGCTGCTCGACGCTGACCCGGCCGGGCACCTCGAGCCCCCGCACCAGCACGGTCGCGACGCCCGCGGCCAGGGTCTCGCCGAAGGTCAGCGGTCGCGGGGGCTTGGGGATCTCGACCCGCTCGATCCGCTCGATCCGGCGCTCGACGTTGTGGACACGGCGGGCCACCGTCCGGGCCACCTTGGCGCCCTTGAAGTTGTCGATGTGCTTGTCGTTGTCCCGAGGCCCGCGGTCGTGCGCCACCGTCCGGGCGGTCGTCTTCTCCGCGCGGCGCAGCGCGTGCAGCTCCTCACGCTGGGCGAGAAAGGCCGTCTCCCATCTACGGCGTGCCCGGCGCTGCTCGGCGAGGTATGCCGTGAAGTCACCGACGAACCGCGTCCCGCCCTCACCGTCGACCCCGAAGTGGGTCGGGTCGAGGTCGACGACCACTGCGGCCGTGTTGTCGAGGAAGACGCGGTCGTGGCTCGCGACGACGACGACCCCCGTTGAGCCGGCGACGAACTCCTCCAGGAAGGCCATCGCCTCGTCGTCGAGGTGGTTCGTCGGTTCGTCGAGCAGCACGCACTCCGGGCGGCGGGTGATGATCGCGGCGAGGGCGAGCCGGGTCCGCTCTCCGCCCGAGAGGGTGTCGACGGGCCGGCTGCGGTCGAGGTGGCGCAGGCCGAGGCGGGCCGCCGCGAGCTGGGCGCGGCGGTCGGCGTCCCACGCCTCGTGGTGCTCCGCCCACGCCAGCTGCACGGCATACTCCAGCGCGACGTCCGGGTCGTCGGAGCCGAGCCGGGCGGCGAGCACCTCCAGCCGCGCGACGGCGTCGTGCAGCGGTGCGAGGACCTCGGCGAGCACGGTGTGGATCGTCGCCCCGGGCGCGAAGTCCGGCTCCTGCCCGAGGTGGCCGACGTCGTCCGGGCGGGCGATCGTGCCGGCGTCGGGCTCGTCGACGCCGGCCAGGAGTCGCATGAGGGTGGACTTGCCCGCGCCGTTCTCGCCGACGAGGCCGACCGGCTCGCCGGGGTTGGCGACCAGGTCGACCCCGTCGAGGACGGTGCGGTCGCCGAAGTGGCGCGAGACGTCACGCGCGACGAGTGAGATGGCGGGGTCGGGCACGGGCAACGACATCGGGGACCTTCGGGTGGGCGCGGCATCCCCGCCGGGCAGGGCCTCGGGCGCGGGTCGGTCGATGTCTCAGGGCCTCATGATGGTCTCCATGCTGCCCCACTGCCCCGGGTGTCGCAAACGCCTTACCCACGGATCCACGCTTTGCCCGCAGATCGCCGGATGTGAGGATGGTCCATGCTCTCGCTCGATCTCGCCCAGCGGCTGAAGTCCTCCGGCCTGGTGTGGTCACCCGCGTCCGGGGACCGGTTCGTCCTGCCCGTTGCCGACATGGAGGACCACGTCTTCGTCCTGAGTGACATCACGGCCGACGTCCACCGGTTCGCGACCGGCGACGTCATCGGTTTCAACGGGACGACCGAGTGGGCGCTCGACAGCGTCGACCAGGACGCCGTGGTCTGGCTACCGCGTGAGGACCAGCTGCGCGAGCGGCTCGGAGCCGCCTTCGTCAGCCTCGAGCACGTGACGGGCGGGTATGCCGTGACCGCCACCTCTGCGGGCGGCATCGAGGCGCGGTTCGTCGACGTCGATGCCGAGCGTGCCTATGCCCGTGCGGTGCTCGCCCGCCTTGGCGCCGGGTGGCCCTGAGTGTCGAGCAGACGTGCGACCCCGGGGACACACGGGCTCGACGCGGGCAGGCTCTTCCCTGTGCGGACCTGACCGGGTACGTTCGACCTTCGTGGGCACGGCGTCCACAGCACGGTAGTTCTCTTCGATAAGGGGCTCACGAATGCCACAGTTCATGGACGTCCACACCAGCATGGCCGGAGTCACGGCCGAGGACCTCGCCGCTGCGCACCAGGCGGACCTGGACATCCAGGGCGAGGAGGGCGTCGACTTCCAGCATGCGTGGGCCGACCCCAAGACCGGCCACGTCTTCTGCCTGTCCGAGGCCCCCAACGCCGATGCCGTCCGCCGGGTTCACGAGCGTGCGGGTCACCCCGCAGACGAGGTGCACGAGATCACCGCGACGGCCTGACCGGATACTTTTGACCTTCGCGGGCATCCACAGGGACGAACGACGGGACGCAGACGTGTTTCAGTGCCGTCCCGAGCGGGCCGCACCGCCAGCATCCCGTCGCTCGTCCCGCACCCGTCAACTGCGCCAGAGCCATCGGGTCGGGGACGCTACCTCTTGGGCGGCCGGGGCAGGAAGTAGCTCGTCCGCTGCTGGTACTCGGCGTAGCCGGGGCGCTCGGCCATGTGCTTCTCGAGCAGCCGGGCGCCGGTGGCGAAGACGAGGAAGTAGGTCATCACGACGGGCGACAGGATGGTCAGCACCCCCGGCCACGCGCTGGCGGCCACGAGGAAGATGCCCCACCACACGGCCGAGTCGCCGAAGTAGTTCGGATGGCGCGTCCATGACCACAGGCCCCGGTCCATGACCGTGCCCTTGTTGGCGGAGTCCGCCTTGAAGGCCTTGAGCTGGGCATCCCCCACCGTCTCGAAGGTCACGCCCACAGCCCACAGCAGGATGCCGAGGACGGCCACGACGCCGAGGCCGACGTCGGTCGCTGCGGCGACCTGGATGGGCAGCGAGACGAACCAGACCGCGCCGCCCTGGACGAGGTAGACCTTGCGGATCGCGACGAGGAACGGGTCGCCCGGCTCGTTCTGAAGCATCTGCGTATACCGCGGGTCCTCGCCCTTGCCGGCGTTGCGCTGGTGCATGTGCCGGGCCAGGCGCAGGCCCCAGATCGCCACCATGGCGAGCAGGACGACGCGGCGCGCTCCCGCGCCGGTGCCGACGAGCGCCGACACGAGCGCGACGAGCACGAACCCGAGTCCCCAGGCCGTGTCGACCACCGCGACCCGGCCCTGCCGGCGCCCGATGACGGCGGTGACGGCCATGAGCACGAACACCGCGACCAGCGAGGCCCCGCTGACGGCGAGGAAGGTGCCGAGCGAGAACCCCGTCATAACCACGCAGCCGGACGGACGGGGTCGAGACCGGAGCGGCCGAGGACGTCGGGCCGGACGGCGAGGATCTGGTCGACCCCCATCCGGCCGTCGCGGAAGGCCATCGAGCCGCCGACGAGGTAGAGCCGCCAGACGCGCGCGACCTCCTCACCGACGAGACCGACCGCGGTGTCCCAGTTGCGTTCGAACGTCTCGTGCCACGCGTCGACGGTGCGCACGTAGTGCTCGCGCAGGGCGTGGACGTCGCGGACCTCGAGGCCGCCGTCCTCGATCAGCTGGACCGTCTCGCCGACGGGACGCATGTGCATGTCCGGAGCGATGAACGACTCGATGAACGGTCCGCCACCGGGAAAGCGGCCACGCCGGGACATCTGCTGGATGAGCACCCGTCCGCCGGGACGGACGTTGTCGCGCAGGGCCTTGACGTAGGTCGGGTAGTTCCTCTGGCCGACGTGCTCACCCATCTCGAGCGAGGCGACGGCGTCGAACGAGCCGTCCGCCACGTCGCGGTAGTCCTGGAGGCGGATCTCGACCCGGTCCTGCAGGCCCCGCTGGCGGATCCGCTCGTCGATGAACGTCTTCTGCTCGCGGGCGATCGTCACCCCGGTGACCCGGGCGCCGAAGTGCTCCGCGGCATACAGGCTGAGGGAGCCCCAGCCGCACCCGACGTCGAGGAAGCGCATCCCCGGCTCGCCGAGGCCGATCTTGCGGCAGACCAGATCGAGCTTGTCGCGCTGGGCGTCCTCGACGGTGTAGTCGGGCGCGTCCGAGGTCCAGTAGCCGCTGGAGTAGGCCATGTGCGGGTCGAGGATGAGGGAGTAGAACTCGTTGGACAGGTCGTAGTGGTGGTGGATCGCCTGCCGGTCCCGCAGGGCCGTGTGCAGCCGGCCGCCGAGCTTGGCCTGGCTCGCGGGAGCCGGCGGCGGCCGACCGAAGGCACCCACCTCGCGCACCGTGCGCAGCAGCGCGGCGATGCCGCTCGGGGTGGGACGGATGCCGCGCAGGCCGCGCTCGCGCGCCACGGTCCAGAGGTGGGTCAGGGCCGCGCCGAGGTCACCCTCGACGTCGAGCTCACCGGTGACGTATGCCTGTGCAACGCCGAGCTCGCCCGGGTGGCGCAGGATGCGGCGCAGGGCGTCCGGTGAGCGCAGGACGACCGAGGGCGCGTCCTCGGGCCCCGCGACGCTGCCGTCCCAGGCCGTGAGGCGCACCGGCAGCTCGCCGCCGGCGACGGCGCGAAGGACGCGGGCCAGGGCGGGAGCGACACCCGTTGCGGAGGTGGTCACCCTGCCGCCGGTGGAGGTGCTGGAGTCGGTGGACGAGCTGCGCTCGAGGAGGGTCATGAGGGCACCGCTTCCCGGTCAAGGAGGATCTGCTGCACGTCGATGTAACCAGAGAGGAAGCCCGCCCGGGAGTACTCGAGGTAGAAGTGCCACATCCGCTGGAAGACGGAGTCGAAGCCGAGACCGGTGATCGCGGCGCTCTGTCCGGCGAACTGCTCGTCCCACAGGCGCAGGGTCTGGGCGTAGTGCTGACCCATCGAGAGCCGGTCGACGACCCGCAGCGAGGTGTGGTTCTGGGTGACGTCGAGGATGGCCTCGGTCGACGGGAGGAAACCGCCGGGAAAGATGTACTTGTGGACCCAGGTGTAGGTCTGCTTCGTCGCCAGCATCCGGTCGTGGGGCATCGTGATCGCCTGGATGGCGACCTTGCCGCCGGGGGCGAGGAGCCGGTCGATGGTCTCGAAGTAGGTCCGCCAGTACTCGTGCCCGACGGCCTCGATCATCTCGACCGAGACGATCGCGTCGTACTGGCCGTCGACGGCGCGGTAGTCGAGCAGGTCCACGGAGACCGCGTCGGCGAAACCGGCGGCCGCGATCCGCTCCCGCGCCAGCGACTGCTGCTCCGTGGAGAGGGTGACCGTCCGGACCGTTGCGCCCCTTCCAGCGGCCCGGACGGCCAGCTCTCCCCACCCGGTGCCGATCTCCAGCACCCGGGTCCCCTCACCGACGCCTGCGAGATCCAGGAGTCGGTCGATCTTGGCCTGCTGCGCGCGGGCGAGCCCGGCGAAGACAGGCGCTTGCGCCGGTGAAGGGGCCACCTCGGTGCGCTCGCGAGCCACGGAGGGCCCCGGCAGCCGGTCGGACTCGAAGAGCGCGGACGAATAGCTCATCGTCGGGTCGAGGAAGCGTTCGAACAGGTCGTTCGAGAGGTCGTAGTGGCGCGAGATGTTGGAGCGAGTGTTCTTCGTCGTGTTCTTCTCTCGGCTGGGGTGGCGTGCGACGTAGACGGCCCGCAGCCTCTGAAGGGGCTCGGGCACGAGCGTGCCCATCCGGGCGGCGAACACGGCCAGCAGCTCGCCGAGCTCGGGCGCACTCCAGTCACCGGCCATATAGGACTCACCGAACCCGATGAGCCCGTCGGTGCCGAGCCGGGCGATGAAGACGTCGGGGCGGTGCAGGATCATCACCGGCGCGCCGGGGACGTCGGCCGCTCCGCCGCGGACGGTGCCGTCGGGATACTCGACCCGCACGGCCAGGTGCTGCACGATCTGGCGGAAGAGCCGTTCGGCGATCCGGGAGCCGACCCGTCGCTTCAGCCCGCTCGGGTGGCGCACGAGGTCGGGCCACCGGGTGGTGTCGATGTGCGGGAGCGGGAACGGCTGTGGGGCAAGGGTGCTCATTGGACTGCCTCCTGCGGCGGGTGGGTCGGACGGGGGCGGATCGGCAGGCGGCGGAGCCACAGCCCGATGCCGTGCAAGCGGATCTTCGCCATGATGGCGAGGGGTTCGAGGGGACTCGTCACGGCGACGCGGAGCATGGAGGCCGTGCTCACGTCCCGGGCGTGGCCGGTGAGGACGGCGACGAAGGGCGGTCGTCCGGCGCGCTTGAGGACCACACTGACCCTGACCTGGTCGTCGGGCTCAGGCAGGAGAAGGTCGTAGGAACCGTCGACGTCGTTGAACGGGCTGACGTAGAGGGCCTTGTCGGTGGTGGCCCGGCCGCGCTCGTCGGTGCGGACGAGGTAGGCGTGCCGCTCGCCGTAGGTGTTGTGCACCTCGACGACGACGCACTCGAGACCCCCGTCGGCGCGGTGGCACCAGAAGACGCTGATCGGGTTGAAGACGTAGCCCAGGACGCGGGCGTTGGCCAGCATCCGGATCCGGCCACCATGCAGGTCGACCCCGTGGGTCGCGAGGAAGGCGTCGACGTTCTCGCGCAGGCTGCGCTCGGGTGCGCCGAGGTGGTCGCGGCCCTCGAAGCGAGCCAGGCGGCCAAGGACACCCAGACGTGGGAGCGCGTCGAGGTCCACCAGCCAGGAGTAGCTGCGGTGCACGAAGTCGGCGCGCACCGGCTCGGTCCGGACGTGCCTGATGGAGGTCGCGTACATCCGCGCCGTCGTCGGCGCCGTCATGACACCGGCTCCAGAGCCGGTTCGGGGACGGCTCGGGTCTCCCACGTGACGCCGAGGTGCTCGGCCGCACGCAGGCCCGAGAGGGCGCCGTCCTCGTGGAAGCCCCACCCGTGGTAGGCGCCGGCGAAGGCGATGCGACCGGTGGCGATGAGCGGCAGCTGGCGCTGCGCGGCGATGGACTCCGGTGTGTAGAGCGGGTGCTCGTAGTGCATGGTGGCGATCACGAGGTCTGGGTCGACGAGATCCTCGCCACCGAGGGTGACGATGAACCGGCGGTCGGTGACGTCGAGGCGCTGCAGGCGCGTCAGGTCGTAGGACACCAACACGGTGCCCTGCTCCTGGCCGGCAGGCCGTCGCCAGTAGTTCCACGAGGCGCGGGCTGCCACGCTGTGCGGCAGGACCGACTCGTCAGTGTGGAGCTGGGCGACGTTGGCCGAGTAGGGGATTGCGCCGAGGACCTCGCGCTGCAGGTCACTCGGTGCGGCGAGCATGCTGAGGGCCTGGTGCGGGTGGGCCGCCACGACCACGGAGTCGAACGTGTCGCTGCCACCGGTGGCGTCCACGACCACGACACCCTCGAGGGTCTCGCGGATCGCGCTGACGGGGGTGGACAGGCGGATCTCGTGCAGCCCGGCGGCGACCTTCGCGACGTACTGGCCTGACCCGCCGACGACGGTGCGCCAGGTCGGCGACCCGAAGACCGTGAGCATGCCGTGATGGTCGAGGAAGGTGAAGAGGTAGCGGGCCGGGTAGTGCAGCGAGACGGCCGGGTCGCAGGACCATACGGCGGCCACGAGCGGTTCGAGGAAGTAGGTGGTGAAGTAGGCGCTGAAGTCGCCGCGGGCGGAGAACTCACCGAGCGTCTCGTCGTGTCGGCCCGCGTCCTCGGGTGTGGCAAGGACCCCGCGCGCCAGGCGGTGGAAGCGGCGCACCTCAGCGAGCATCCGCAGGTATGCCGGGTTGGCCAGGTTGCGCGGCTGGGCGAACAGTCCCCCGAGACCCTTGGCCCCGGCATACTCGAGACCCTCCTCGTCGCAGCGCACGGACATGCTCATGTCCGAGTCCTGGGTCTGCACACCCAGCTCGTCGAAGAGGCGCAGCAGGGTGGGGTAGGTCCGGTCGTTGTGGACGATGAAGCCGGTGTCGACGCCGACGGTGCGCTCCCCGACGACGACCTGGTGGGTGTCGGCATGGCCGCCGAGCCGGTCGGCCGACTCGTAGAGCGTCACGTCGCACGACCCTGCGAGCACGTAGGCCGCCGTGAGCCCGGCGACACCGCTGCCGACGACCGCGACGCGGCGGTGGCGCGGCGGGGCGGGCTGTGCGAGGGAGGCGGGGAGGCCGGACATCGGGAGTCCTGTCGGGTCGGGGTGGGTGACGATGGTGATTCGTCGCGCCCCCCTGACCGGATTGCCCGATCAGACGAGAGCGAAGGAGGCGACCGGGGTCGTCGTCGGCGTGCTCGACCCGCCCTCGGGCTCGATGGTGATCCCGGCCCAGGTGGCCGTCGAGGCGTCGCCGTCGAGCAGGACGGTCTGGTCACTCTTGTGCGGCATCAGGCCGGCCGGGACCACGGTCCCCTGCGCGTCCTTGAGCCACAGCTCGTAGACCCTGCCGCCCGGCGCCCGCGGCATGTCGCGGGTGACGACGACGGCTCGGCCGACCTCTGCGGACCGCACGAGGGTCGCCGAGGCACCGCCGGGGAAGGCCTGGTCGATGCTCTGCTTGTCGGTCGCCCCGAGCACCCGGTCGGCCACGGTCAGCTGTCCCTGACTCTGGCGGTCCCACGGGTGCGTCACGGCTGCTGCGCCACCGCCGAAGAGGGCGAGCGCGGCCGCAGCGGCCACCCAGCGGGTGGACCAACGGCTCTGCGCCCGGGCCTCGGCCCGGGTGGTCTGGGTCTGGGGAGCGTGACGCGGCGGGGCCGGGGCCTGCGCCCGGGCCTTCTGCACCGAGATGTCGACCCGCGGTGGGAGCGGACGGACGGCGGTGATGTCGCGCAGGACCTGCTCGCGAAGTCGAGCCGGCGGCAGGGACTCGGCGAGGTGGGAGAGCTCGAAGGCCGCGTTGCGCAGGCTGCCGACCTCGTCCCGGCACTCGGGGCAGACCGCGAGGTGCTGCTCGAAGCGGGCCCGCTCGAGGTCGTCGACCGCGTCGATCGCGTAGGCGCCGGAAAGGGTGTGGATGTCGTCATTCATGACTGGAGTCCCAACGTGTCGCGCAACCTGATCAAACCGTCACGGATCCTGGTCTTCGCCGTGCCGAGGGGGAGGTCGAGCATGGTCGCCACCTCCGAGTGGGTGTAGCCGCCGAAATACGCCAGTTCGAGCGCACCACGTTGAGCGGGAGTCAGTGTCTTGAGCGCCTTCCGCACGCGCTCTGCCTCGATCGAGGAGTGCGCTGCGTCGGCGGTGCTGTCGTAGTCCACGTCCTGGTTCGATTCGTGATAGCTGTGGTCGCGACGTCCGGCCGCTTCGGCCGACCGGACCCGGTCGACCGCCTTACGATGCGCGATCGTCATCATCCAGCCGAGGGCGCTGCCCCGGCCCTCGTCGAACCGGGTGGCCGTCTTCCAGATCTCCAGGAAGGCCTCCTGGGAGACCTCCTCGGACTGGGCCGGGTCACGCACCACCCGCAGGACCAGACCGAACAACCGTGCGGAGACGGCGTCATACAGTTCGGCAAAGGCCCGCTCGTCGCCCACGGACGCTTGGCGAAGCAGGGCGGCGAGTCGTTGCGATGGTGCAGTTCCCTCCGGTGACACATCACCGGAGGGAACTGCGTGTAGATCAGCCATGCTGAGCATTCTGCTCTCTCATCGCGTTACTGACCGCATCGGCGTGAGCCGGTCACGGCATCAGGACCGAGTCGATGATGTAGACCGTGGCGTTCGCGGTCTGGACGTTGCCACAGATGACCTTGGCCTTGTCCTTGCCGACGGTGAAGGCCTCGCCCGAGCCGGCGACCGTGACGGTGTTGCCCGCAAGGGTCTTGTGGTCGCCCGCGAGCTTCTCCGGGGAGAGCCGGCCGGCGATGACGTGACCCGTGAGGATCTTGGTCAGGGTTGCCTTGTCCGCGAGGACGCCCTTGAGGGTGTCGGCCGGGATCTTGGCGAACGCGTCGTTGGACGGCGCGAAGACCGTGATGTCCTTCGTCGAGTTCAGCGTGTCGGCCAGACCTGCGGCACCAACGGCGGTGACGAGGGTGGACAGGACGGGGTTGTTGCTCGCGGCAGTGGCGACCGGGTCGGTGGCCATCCCCTTGAACGAGCCCTTGCCGTCAGCCGGGACGGCCGCGCAGCCAGCGCCGAACGTCTTGGCCGTCGCGCCACCGGCCGCGGAGCTGGTGGCCGTGTCCGAGGGGGACGTCGTCGACGGGGCCGAGGACGAGGACGACGGGGCCGAGGAGGACGAGCTGGGAGCGGCGGCGGGTGCGGCCGGGGCGGTGGTGGTGCTGGATCCACAGGCGGCCAGGACGATCGGCAGAGCGGCGACGAGCGCAACCACGGAAGAGGTGCGACGAACGTTCATGGGGAAAAGCTCCTTGGAATCGGTGTGGTGGTGAACTGTCATGGGTGATTCGCCGCAGCGGCGAGTCCGGATTGGACTGGAAGCAGTCAATTTCGGATTGTTTCTCCCCCGGGACCCGGCAGCCCCTGCTGCTGCTCCTGCTCCTGCCCCTGCTCCTACCGCTGGCTCGCGGGCACGGCCGGGCACCATGGGTGCCCGGCCGTGCAGCCTGCTGTGGGAGTCCGCAGCGGTCGGCGGAGGGGGACGTCAGGAGACGATGATGACGATCTCCTGGATGCCGCTGGACCCGGCGGGGAACGGCGTGGCCCGCTCCTCGAGCTGGACGGCACCCGTGAGGTCCACGGCCCGCACGGCGACCATGTGCTGGCCGGAGGTGGCGTCCCAGGGCAGGTACCACTGACGCCAGTAGTCGACCCCGGCGTCCGGGCCGAGCATCGCCGGCTGCCAGGCGGCCCCGTCGATCCGGACCTCGACCTTGCCGACCCCGCGGTGCTGCGCCCACGCGACGCCCCCGATGGCAGTGCGTCCCGGGGCGATCGTCGTGAGCGGAGCCGGGGTGTCGATCCGGGCGGAGGTCTTGATCGGCGCGTCCGTGGCCCACTTGCGCTGGGTCCAGTAGGACTGCTGCGCGGCATACGTCGTGAGCGTGAGCTTGGTGAGCCACTTGGTGGCGCCCACGAAGCCGTAGAGACCCGGGGTGATCAGCCGCGCCGGGAACCCGTGGGTGTCCGTGAGTGGCGCACCGTTCATGCCGATGGCGACCATGGCGTCGCGTCCGTCCCGGACGGCGGCCAGCGGGGTGCTGATGGTGAACCCGTCGACGGCCGTGCTGAGCAGCTGGTCGGCGCTGGAGCCCACACCGGCCCGGTCGAGGATGTCGGTCAGGCGCACCCCGAGCCAGGTCGCGGAGCCGATGTAGCCGCCGCCGACCTCGTTGGAGACACAGGTCATGGTGATGTCGCGCTCGATGAGCGGCATCTTCGAGAGCTCGTCGAAGCTGAGCGAGAAGGGCGCCCTGACGTCACCGTCGATCTCGAGCTTCCAGGAGTCCTTGGAGACCTTGGGCACCGTGAGGTTGGTGTCGACGCGGTAGAAGTCGGCGGTCGGGGTCCGGAAGGCGGAGATGCCCTTGACCTGCGTCTCCAGCCCGGTCGGGAGGGGTCGGGCGGTCTCCGCCGCGCTCGGCAGCACCACCGAGGACGGGTCGCTCGAGGCCGAGGCGAGCCGCTGACCGGCGCTGGCGACCACGACCGCGCCGGCGGTGACGCCGGCGGCGCCGACGAGGAACTGCCGCCGCGAGCCGTCCCGGGTCGGGTGGGAGTCCTCGGTGAGCATGGCCTTGTCGGGGTCAGCGGCGGACTGGGCGCTGTGACCGACGATGAGCCGCCGCAGCCACAGGAGCACGGCCACCCCGACGATGCCGGTCGCGAGCGCCGGGAGCAGGTCGAGCGGCGTCGCCGTCGGGCGCGTGATGGCGGCCACCCCGGCGACGGCGACGAGGACGACGATGATCCCCAGTCCGACCTGGGGCCGGCGGCGGGACAGCAGACCGGCCGTCGCGGCCAGCAGCACCGTGACGAGACCGACCGTGGCCAGCAGGATCGCCTTGTCGTTGGTGCCGAACGTCGAGATCGCCGCCTCCTTGAGGGGCGTGGGGGTGAGGTCGATGACGCTCGAGCCGACGGAGAGGACAGGTGAGGTGGCGGGATTGACGAAGGCTGCCACGAGGTGCCCGACGGCCATCCCTGCCACGGCAGCGAGCACTCCGGTCAGGGCGAAGGCCAGGCGGCGCGGTGCTGTTCGTGTTGGGGTGGTCATGCTGAGGAGTTCGATACCGGGGCGCGGGTGGATTGCTTCGAGGGCCTTCCCAAACCTCCCATTTGTCCCGCTTCCCCCCCAGGTAGGCCCACGTCGGCCCGGGACGCTCTGACGCAAGCCCATCCCGCCGCCCCGATCCCCGGGTTGACGCTGAGTCAAGGGGGTTGACGCGGCCTGTACCCCGCGTCAACCCCCTTGACTCAGCGTCAACATGAGTTCTCGGCACGGACCTAGGCTGGAGGGGTGTACGTCCCGACCTACAACGCCATGCCCGACCTCGCCGAGACGCAGGCCTTCGTCCTCGCCCAACGGGTAGGGCAGCTCGTCACCGTCGGCCGCGACGGCGCACCCGACGCGACGCTGCTCCCTGTGCTCTGGGAGGGCGATCGGGTCATCGCCCACCTCGCCCGCAACAACCCGCACTGGGAGCGCATCACCGCCGGCACCCAGGGGCTCGTCGTCGTCAGCGGCCCGGACGCCTACATCTCCCCGAGCTGGTATGCCTCGAAGCGCGAGCACGGCCGGGTCGTCCCCACGTGGAACTACTCCGCAGTCCATCTCTCCGGACCGGTGCGCGTCGTCGACGACCCCGCGTGGGTGCTCGAGGCCGTCACCCGGCTCACCGAGCGACACGAGGGTGGGCGCCGCGACCCGTGGCAGGTGACGGACGCACCCACGAGGTTCGTCGCGAGTCGCCTGCGGGCCATCGTCGGTGTCGAGCTCACCGTGACCTCCGTCGAGGGCAAGGCCAAGCTGAGCCAGAACCGGTCCGACGCGGACCGCCGCGGCGCGATCGAGGGCCTGCGCACGGAGGCGAACCATGCGGGCGAGCCCACCGTCCGGGAGCGTGCCGACCGGGAGGTGGCCGACCGGATGGGCGATGCCCTCGAGGCCGATGACCGCCGCTGATCAGCCGGGAGACCTTCAGGAGCGTCGGGCGCTCGACGTGTCGGCACCCAGCGCCTCGGCGATGGCGACGTGCGGTCGGGCCTCGTCGTGGCGGCTCTGGCGCTGGAGCGTCCGGGCGAGCAGGAGCCGGACGTAGGGATCCGACGGCTCGTCGGCAACGAGAGCGTCGAGCATCCGCTCCGCCCGTTTCAGCTGCGCGGAGTGGTAGTAGGCCCGGGCGAGGAGCAGGCGCAGCTCACTGGTGCCGTGCAGGACCTCCTCACCGGACAGGTCGGCCAGCAGGTCCTCCAGGGTGCGGGCAGCCTCGAGGTGATCGCCTCGCTCGAACGCCGAGCGAGCCATCTCGTAGCGCAGTGCGAGCGTGGACATGACTCGACCAACGCTGACGACGAGGTCTGCTATTCCAGCTTGCCGATCTCGGGGGTCTCGTTACGGGAATCCCCTCTGTCACGGGAATCCCCTCTGTGACGGGAATCCCCGCAGTGCCAGGATGGAGAGCTCGCGCTCCTCGTAGGACAGATGGGAGAGCAGCGCGTGCGCGAGTCGCTCGACGACGTCCCGCAGCGGGTCGACGACTCGGCCTTGCGACACGAGGGCCACCAGCGCCCCGTCGACGTGTTCGAGCAGCTCGGCGATCACCTCGTGCTCGACCTCGAGGCGGTCGATCACGGGGGCGGCCCCCGGCACCTCGCGCAGGTGGTCAAAGACGCCGCGGTCCTCGAGGCCGCGGTGAACGGTGACGACTCGGCAGTACTGCGCGCAATAGGCGCCCAGGGTCCAGTTGTTCTGGCGCACCGTCATCCGGTTGGTCGCCGACCGTGCCGATCCGCCGTCGAGGGCCCATCGGCCACCTGCCGCACGATGTCGCGCAGCTGATCGAGCTCCGCTCGCAGGGCGTCATGCACGTTGACGCGGTGTTGGGGAGCGGCCCGCTGCCGGGGGGTGTAGGTGACGCTTCCGGGACCGGGAAGGTCGGCCCGTGGCCTCGTCCCACGCCATCGGCTGTTCCGTCATGGACTCCCCTTCGTCGGCTCCCCCTTCGTCGGCTCCCCCTTCGTCAGATCAACGGCGAGGCTACGCGAGCGGCGTCGCGGACGAGCCGGGCGGCGCACGGTGGCCGGAGACCGCACGGCATACTGACAGCCCTGCTGTCGCGCCCGAGGAGCCACCATGGACATCACCGACGTCATCCTTCGCCAGCACGCCGAGCAGCGGCGGATGTTCGCGATGCTCGAGCAGTTCCCCCGCGACGACACCGAGGGGCTCGGTGCCTTGTGGACGCGGCTCGAGATCTTCCTGGAGACGCACGCCGAGGCCGAGGAGCGCTACTTCTACCCCGAGCTGTTGCGCTTGGGCACCGGGGGTGGTGACGCCGACTCCGTCGAGGAGGAGGTCGAGGACGCGGTCAAGGACCACAACGAGATCCGTGAGGCCATCCGCAAGGTGGGCGCGTCCGAGACCGGCAGTGACGCGTGGTGGGAGGCCGTGGTCGAGGCCAACGTCGCCAACAGCGACCACATGGCCGAGGAGGAGCGCCAGGACCTGACCGACTTCCGGCAGCACGCGAGCCTCGAGCTGCGGCACGAGATCGCCGTGGCGTTGGTGCGCTATGAGGCGCTGAAGGCCGCGACGGGGATCACCCCGGTCGACAAGGACCCCAAGCGCTGGATCCGCGAGCACTCCCCGAAGTAGACCCGCTGTCTCAGGAGGCCGCCGGTCGCCAGACCCGCAGCCAGCGGCCCCTGACTCGTCGGGTGAGCCGCAGCGCCCCCTGGGTCGCCACGCCGTCCACCGCGAGCGCCATCGCCCGGGCGGCGGCCCACGCCAGCGCGTCCTCGGTGTCGGCGCTCGCCGGTTCGACGAGAAAGCGGATCGTGATCACCGGCTTCCCCCGCACGATCTCGAGCCCGTGGGCCTCGACGAGTCGCAGCGTGTCGACGCCGGCCAAGGCCGCCTCCATGACCTCCTGCGGGGCGTGTCCGGCCCGGACGTCGCGGATCTCCAGGGCGCAGCGGTAGGACGGCACGGCGCGTCCCTCAGGCGAGCGCGTCCGCGATGGCCGTGTCGCCGTTGTTGAAGGCGATGGTGCGCCCCGCCGTCCGCGGGTGTTCGATGACGTATGCCGCGACGGCCGCCACGTCGTCGCGGGTCACCTCGCTGCTCTGCACACCGCTGCCGGTCTCGATCCGTCCCGTGCCCGGTCCGTCGACGAGGCTGCTCGGGGCCAGGATCGTCCAGGAGAGATCTGTCGACCTGAGGTGGGTGTCGGCCGCGGCCTTGGCCTGCGCGTAGGCATGGAACGGGTTGTCCTGTGCCACACCGTGATCCGCGCCGGCGCCGAAGTAGGACACCATGACATAGCGGCTCACGCCGACCGTCTCGGCGGCGTCCATCGAGCGCGTCGCGGCGTCTCGGTCCACGGCATACGTCCGCTCGGGGGTGCCGCCTCCGGCGCCCGCCGACCAGACCACCGCGTCGTGTCCACCCAGGAACTCGGCGAGCTCGTCCACGGACATCTGCTCGACGTCGTGCACCTCGGCCTTCGCGCCGGTAGCGTCGACGTCGGAGCGGTGCGTGGGGTTGCGCACCCACCCCGTGACCTCGTGCCCGGCCTGGGTGAGGAGCCGGCTCAACCGGAGCGCGATCTTGCCATGGCCACCGATGACGACGACTCTGCTCATGATGATCACTGTATTCCGACACCCCATATGCCGACGCCCGCATGCCGATGAAGTGCACTCCGACCCCGTCACGAGAGGACCGTTGCCATGACCCGCATGACCACCTGCCTGTGGTTCGACACCGAGGCCGAGGAGGCCGCGCAGCTCTACACGTCGATCTTCGGCGGCACGATCACCGACACCCAGCGCTACGGTGAGAACGCGCCTGCGACGTCGGGGAGCGTGATGATGGTGTCCTTCGAGGTGGCGGGGATGCCGTTCGTGGCGCTGAACGGGGGCCCGATGCACGCGGGGTTCACCGAGGCGATCTCGGTCCAAGTGCACTGCGAGACCCAGGGCGAGGTCGACGACTACTGGGCCAGGCTGACCGAGGGAGGCGAGGAGGGCCAGTGCGGGTGGCTCAAGGACCGCTACGGCCTGTCGTGGCAGATCATCCCCGACCAGCTCGGGACCTACCTCGGTGACCCCGACCCGGGGCGGGCCGGGCGGGCGATGCAGGCGATGCTCGGCATGCGGAAGATCGACGTGGCCGAACTGGAGAGGGCATCCGCAGGCTCCTGACCCTGCGTGAGCGGCGGACGCTCGACGTGCCGGACCCCGTGCCCTGGATGCGTGGTCGGCTGCTCGAGCAGGACTCAGGTCTTCGTGCCGTAGATCTCGACCCAGGGACGAAAGGTTTCGTCCGGACGGTCCGATCGTAGGCTGATGTGATGGACCCCGAACCCGACGCCGCTGGGCCCTCGCCGCCAGTGTCGGCCTGGCGCGTCCTGCTGTCGTACACGCGGCCTCACTCGGGGGCGTTGATCACCGGCGGCGCGCTGAGCCTGGCTACGGCGGCCAGCGGTCTCGCCCTGCCGCTGGTGGTGCGGGAGCTGATCGGCACCCTCGGCACGGACCGCCCGATGACCGGTCTCGTGGCGCTGATGTCCGCATTGCTGGTCGCCAACGCGGCCATCGGCGCCATGGGTGGCTACGTCCTGCGCCGCACGGCCGAGTCGGTGGTGCTGGAGGCCCGCCGGAGCCTGGTGTCCCGGCTGCTGCGGCTGCGGCTCTCCGCCCTGGAACGGCACGAGCCCGGCGATCTGATGTCCCGGGTCACCGCGGACACCACCCTGCTGCGGGAGGTGACCACCGACTCGATGGTCGGCGGGATCACCGGCCTCCTCACCCTCGCCGCCACCGTGGTCATGATGGCTCTGATGGACCTCGTCATGCTGTCGGTGACCCTGGCTGCCCTCGGCGTGGCGGTCGCGGTGATCGGGCTCGTGGTCCCGCGGATCAACCAGGCGTCCCGGCGTGCGCAGGAGTCCGTGGGCGTGATGGGCGCGGCGCTGGAGCGGATGTTCGGCGCCTTCCGCACGGTGAAAGCCTCCGGCGCGGAGGAACGCGAGGGCGAACGGGTGCACGCAGCCGCCACGGCGGCCTGGGTGGCCAGCGTACGGGCCGCCAAGTGGGAGGCGATCGCTGGGAACACCGCTGGTCTTGCCGTCCAGGTTGCGTTCATCGCCGTGTTGAGCGTGGGCGGTGCGCGAGTCGCGGCCGGCAGCATCAGCGTCGGCACCCTGGTCGCGTTTCTGCTGTACGTGTTCTTCCTGATCCCGCCGGTCAACCAACTGGCCGGTGCCGTCAGTCAGTATCAGGTCGGCGCCGCCGCCGTCGCCCGAATCCAGGAGGCAGAGGCCCTTCCCGTCGAGCCGGCAGGTCAACCAGCCGACCTGACGCGGCCCGGCAGCCCTGCGGCGGCGGTCACCTTCGAGCAGGTGCTGTTCCGATACGACGCCGACCTACCGGTCGTGCATGACGGGGTCAGTTTCACCATCCCGGCCGGGGGGATGACCGCCTTCGTCGGCCCGTCCGGCGCCGGCAAGACCACGGTCTTCTCGCTCATCGAACGCTTCTACGACGCTGACGCCGGACGGGTGCTTGTCGATGAGACCGACGTCCGGGACTGGCCGATCGCCGGACTGCGGGCCGCGATCGGCTACGTCGAGCAGGACGTGCCCGTCCTGTCCGGCACCCTGCGTGAGAATCTGCTGTTCGGCGCGCCGGGCGCCACCGAGGAGGACCTGCAGCAGGTCTTGGTGACGACGCGGCTCGCCCCCATGGTCGCGGGCCTGCCCGACGGCCTCGACACCATGGTCGGGCATCGTGGCATGAAGCTGTCCGGCGGTGAGCGTCAGCGCGTCGCCATCGGCCGTGCCCTGCTGCGGCGGCCGCGCCTGCTGCTCCTGGACGAGGCGACCTCCCAACTCGATGCCGTGAACGAGTCGGCCCTGCGTGACACCATCGCCGACGCCGCCCGCACGACCACGGTCCTGGTCGTCGCCCACCGGTTGTCCACCGTCACCATGGCCGACCGGATCGTCGTGATGGACGCGGGCAAGGTCCGCGCCATCGGAACCCACTGCGAGCTCATCGCCGGGGACCCGCTCTACGGAGAGCTCGCCGCCACCCAGTTCCTCGCCACCGCACGATTGGCCTCCCCAACGGCGCTGGAGAGGGAGGCACTGGCTGATGGACATCGAGATCGATGACCTGTCCCGTGACGCGGTCCGCGATCTGATCGCCGAACACCTGTTCCTCCAGTCGGTACCCCACAGGGCAGGGTTGCTGTCGTGGCCGGCTTCTGGTCGGCTGAGGCCATGGACCCCGACGTCGTGCTCGCCGCCTTCGACGAGCAGATCCGCCGCCGCCCGGGCTCGGGGGACGACGGAGTGGAGGAACGTGACGCCCATGTGGTGCGGACGCTCTCGAGCGGCTGGGGTGGGGTGACCTGGTCCGACCTCGACGACGCCGTCGCCGACGCCGTGATCGCCGCCCAGGTGGCGCGGTTCGCCCAGGAGGGGCGCCCTTGGGAGTGGAAGTACTACTCCTACGACACACCCGCTGACCTGCCGGCCCGGCTCGCTGCCGCGGGTCTGGCTGCCGAGCAACCCGAGATGCTGCTCGTTGCCGAGATCAGCGAACTCGACCTCGACGTGGCGCCCCCCGACGGGGTGCAGGTGGTCGTGGTGCGGGACGCGCACGGGGTCGCGGATCTCGTCTGCGTCCACGACGAGGTCTTCGGCGGCGACCACGCCCACGTGGGCCGGTCGGTCCTCGCCGGCCTGGCCCGCGAGCCCGCGACGAGCGCCGCGGTGGTGGCCGTCGCAGAGGGGCAGCCCGTCTCCGCCGGTCGCGTCGAGTTCCACCACGACACCGACTTCGCGAGCATCTGGGGCGGCGGGACCCTGCCGCAGTGGCGCGGGCGTGGGGTCTTCCGGGCGCTCGTCGCCCACCGGGCCGCGCTGGCCGCGGAGCTGGGTTTCCGTTACCTCCAGGTCGACGCCTCACCAAGCAGCCGACCGATCCTCCGGCGTCTCGGTTTCGTCGAGCTGGCCACCACCATCCCCTTCACGCACCCCGGCCGGCCGTGACGACCGGCGACGGACCCGGTCTCGTCTCGGACTGCGGCAGCTGCTTCGGGCTGTGCTGCGTGGCGCTGCCGTTCGCGCGGTCCGTCGACTTCCCGACCGACAAGGCCGCCGGCGACCCGTGCCGCAACCTGCTCGCGGACTCCCGCTGCGGCATCCACGACCGGCTGCGCGGATCCGGCTACCGGGGGTGCACCGTGTTCGAGTGCTTCGGGGCCGGACAGCAGGTCTCCCAGGTCACCTTCGGCGGCCGGGACTGGCGCGACCACCCGGACACCGCACGCCAGATGTATGCCGTGTTTCCCGTCATGCGCCAGCTCCACGAGATGCTCGTCCACCTCACGGAGGCCGGCGCCCTCACGGCTTTGACGGACAGGGCGTCGACGAACAGGGCAACATTCCGCTCGCTCGGCGTCGAGGTGGCCTCCCTGGCGGCCGAGGTCACCGGACTCGTGGAGACCGAGGCGGACCGTCTCGGGCACCTCGACGTCGTCGGGCTCCGCGCACGGGTGGGGGCGCTCCTCGACCGGGCCAGCCGGCTCGTCCGGTCCGGCGCAGAGCTGGGCCGCGATCTGGGCCGCCGGCGGATCGGGCGCGGGGCGGACCTCGTGGGAGCCGACCTGCGCGGCCTCGACCTGCGCGGCGCCGACCTGCGCGGCGCCTACCTCATTGCCGCCGACCTGCGCGGCGCCGACCTGCGACGGGTCGACCTGCTCGGCGCCGACCTGCGGGACGCCGACCTGCGGTGGACGGGCCTGTCCCAGGCTCTGTTCGTCACCCAGCCCCAGCTCAACGCCGCGAAGGGTGACGCCCGCACGAGCATCGCCGGCACCCTCTCGAGGCCGGGGTGGTGGCCGCGCACCTCGGACGGCCCGATGCTGACGATGGACCGCGACTGGGCGCCCTGACGGTTATCTGCTGGCTGCGCCTGCTCGGATGCTATACACAGCCTGTGAGGACGAGCGTCTACGACAGCGCGGGAGGGCTGGTCGCCGTCCTCGACGGTGGGACCCTCTACGCGGGTGCGGGCGGCAACGCCCCCCGACAGCCCCTGGGCCACGTCACCCGCCTGGGCCTCGTCCACGACCTCTTCCTGCGCCACCTCGGCCACGTCGCGCCCGACGGTGTCGTCACGCGCGGCGTCCGGGCCCCCCAGGTCAGGGTCGGCACCGTCGCCGGCGACCGGCTCGTCGACGCGAGCGGCAGCACCCTCCTGCGCGCCGACGGCCCGGACGAACGGCTCGCCCTCGCCGCCGCCGGCCTCCTGCTCGACGCCGGAGCGCCGCCGCCGGATCCCGAGCCGCCCCGGGCCGGGCACGGATACCCCCCGGACGACCCACGCGTCGCCCACCGGCGCGAGCACACGAGGCGGCGGAGACGACTCCTGGGCGGCTCACGGATCATCGTCGGGGACATCGTCCGCACCACACTCGACAGCGCCGGCGGACAGGTCGCGACGGTGGTCGCGATCTCGCCGGACCCGGCATACGGGTCGGGCAGCCCGGGCGCCCCGGCCTATCTCGTCGAGTACGGAGACGACCGCACCCGTGACTGGTTCGGGCGCGACCAGCTGAGGCGGGCAGGCACAGCCGAACCCTCGAGCGCGACGAGCCCGAAACCGCCCGAAATGATGGCGACGACGCCAGTGACACCTCCTCCTGCTCCGACCGAGCCGACCGAGCACGCTGCAGCCGCAGACCAACATGTACCCCTGCCGGACAGGGAGCCGGTGCCGACGCGCAGGATCATCGGGCTCGCGCGCACGACCCCAGCCACCGCGGCCGCCGCCGTGCGCGCCACCGGCTCCTCGGTCGTCCTCGTGAGCGGCTCCGCCGAGGCTGCCGTCGACCAGGCAGCGACCCTCCCACACCGTCTTGCGAGACTTGCCGCACCCCGTGGCGTCATCCTCGCCGGCGATCTCGAGGACGTGCGGACGTGGCTCCCGGCCTGCACCGCGGCCGAGGTCGTCGTCATCTGCGCGCCGACGGACGCGTTGGCGCTGCTCGACGTCGCAGCGCGCGACACGACGCCGCTCGTCCCCGCCCGCACCACCTCGGTCACTGCGGAGACGGTGAGAGCGATGGCCGCCGACGGCGGGATGGCCGTCATGACGCTCGACGTCGACGGCAACCCCCGGGCCGCGCGCGACCCGCTGGTGTTGGCGCAGACGCTTCTCGTGGAGCGCCTCCTGCGGCCCGACACCCGGGACGGTCCAACGGTGCTGGTCTGCAGTGGTTCGCCCGCACTGGTCCACCCGGTGACGGCGGTGGTCCGCGGCTTCGACGCCGTCGTCGTCGTCGGCACCCCGGGACAGCTCACGACCTTCGCCGCACTGCAGTCCGCTGCCCGGTCACCAGTGCCGGGGACGGGTGCGGCAGACGTCACCCTGGCTCTCCTCACCGACGTCCAGGTCGCGGCGCTCGGCAGCTGGCTGGCCAGCCCGCGCGTCCGCGCTGCGCATGGCGACGACCCTGGTCGCCAGCAGGTCGCCCTGGCCGCGGGGCAGTGGGAGCACTTCGCGGGCTGGCCCTCGTCGCTGGGCCGGTCCGCGACTGCGCACCCCGTCTCGCGGGCGCAGCTCGTCGAGCTCGCCGTCGGGTGTGAGGCTGCCGGGCGGTGGCTGCCGCTCATGGTCGCGTCCTGCGCGTGGGCGGCGGGCCGACGAGGCCGTGGTGGCCCGCAGTTCGCCCAGGTGCTCAGCGACAGCATGACGCTGGGGGGCACCGCCGACGAGGCCGCAGACGCTATGCGCCGCCACGGCGCGGTCGCCGGGCTCACGGTGCTTGCGACCGGGATGACGCCGTGGAGCACCGAGCTCGCGACCACCTTCCTCCACTTCGCCGCGTCCGCCCTCCCCCTCGCGCCCGGTCCCCCGGCGCTCATCCTCGACGAGCAGGTCAGCCGCTCGCTCCGCTCGGTCCACCCCGCGCGGTATGCCGCTCGGCCCGCCCCGCGCGCAGCCGGACCGGCCGCGTGGCCGGGGTCGGACGCGCGAGCGGACCCCACGGCATACGACACATATCTGCAGTGGTGCGCGGCGGCGAGCACCGAACTGCACTCCCGGCTGCTGTCGTGGCCCGATCGGCCGGACCTGCTCGAGCTGGCCCTCGCCGACGGGGCCGTCCCGGCCGACTAGTCGATCTCGAGGTCTGCGCCGCGCCGCTCGATCGTGCCTCGCTTCAGGGGAATCAGCCGGGTGAGCGCCTTGAAGCCCGCGCCGAGGCCGGGGATCTTGGCGAAGACACCTTGCGGGCCACGGACCATCTGACCGGTGCCCACGTCGTACTTCGCCCCGTGCCAGGGGCACACGAGGCAGCCGTCGGCGTCGATGCTGCCGCCTGCGAGGTCGGCGCGCAGGTGGCGGCAGGTGCGACCGACAGCGAAGTAGTCACCGTTGTTGCCGACGGCGTAGCTGTCGACTCCGATGACGGTGCCTTCGGGGACGCTCGCGGCGGGGACGGAATGACTCATGAGGAGCTCCTTGAGGCAGGGGGATGCAACGGCGGCGGGGACCGAACCTTCCGGCTGATTCCCCGTCTGCCCAGTCTCCCCCGCATCGCCGCGGTGCGGAAGGTGCTGGCCTGCGGACTGTCTGCCCGTGACTGCCGGGACCGGGTCCGACGCCGGTCTAGAGTCGCGACATGACCGATCACCGGCACAGCGAGCGCGAGCGGGGCCTGGCCCGACTCGCCTACCAGACCTTCGAGCCCTACCACCTGGTCGCCTACTTCGGCCCGCACGTCGACGACGCCCGCACAGACCTCGGCGTGGGCTGGCTGGGGGCCTACACCGGCATGCGGGCGGCGCCGCTCGGTCCGGTACCCGCCGCGGTCGTCTCCGCGAGCTTCTTCGGGTTCAATCCCGCGGCGGTCGACCGAGCGTGGGGCCGGGTCCTCGAGCGCCACACGACCGACGACCTCAACGCCGCGCGCACCCGGGTCGTCGACACCGGCCTCCGGTCGGCCCTGGGCGACCTCATCTCCTCCCCCGACCTCGCCCGGCAGGCCGAGCGCATGCGGGCCCTCATCTCCGGGGTGGACCATGCCGGGCGGGTGCTGGCCGCGGCATACGCGGCCCTGCCCTGGCCGACCGTGCCACACCTGTCGCTGTGGCACGGCACGGCCCTGTGGCGCGAGTGGCGCGGCGACGGTCACAACGCCGCTCTCGTGGCGCACGGCGTCGCCCCGCTCGAGGCGCTCGTCCTCTACGACGCCGGGCTGCGCGACCAACCACCGCGGGCGTCTGCGGGCCGGGATCGCTCGATGCTTCAGCCGACCCGCCGCTGGAGCGACGAGGAGTGGCTCGGGACGGCCACGAAGCTCGCCGATGACGGCCTCGTCGCCGTGTCGGGGGACGTGATCACGCTCACCGAGGAGGGTGCCGCCCTGCGCCAACGGGTCGAGGACGCCACCGACGACGCAGCGGCGCAGGTCTGGGTTGGGATCGACGATGCGGACGAGGTCCTCGCGGCGTTCCGTCCCTTTGCCGGGGCCGTCATCCACGCCGGGATCCTGCCGGGCACCCAGGACACGCGAGGCACGCAGGGCAGAGAGGGCACGCAGGTGACGCAGGGCTGACGCGTGGTGAGATGACCCACACCCGGGCGTCCCGAGCGATTTCGTGGAATGCCGGGGGCGGTCAGTCACTTGTCAGGGTTATTGAACCTTCCACCACCTCGAGGAGTGATCCTGCGTGTCCTTGGCTTTTGACAGCATCCGAATCGGTCGTTGGGACCTCCCCCAGCGCTTCATCATGGCTCCACTGACCCGCAACCGGGCCGGCGAGGGCCAGGCACCTGGAGAGCTGAACGCGACCTACTACGGCCAGCGCGCGTCGGCCGGCCTGATCATCACCGAGGGCAGCCAGCCCAGCGCCGTGGGCCAGGGCTACCTCGACACCCCGGGTGTCCACACCCCGGAGCAGGTGCGCGGCTGGTCGCTCGTTGCCGATGCCGTGCACGCCGGTGGCGGCCACATCGTCGTCCAGCTCATGCACGCCGGCCGGATCGCCCACCCGGACAACAAGAACGGGCTCGAGTCCGTCGCCCCGAGTGCTCTCTCCGCTCCGGGTGAGATGGTGACCGCCGACGGCCAGAAGCCCATGGTGACCCCGCGTGCGCTCGAGACGGACGAGATCCCGGGCATCGTGGCCGAGTTCGTCGACGCCTCACGCAAGGCCATCGAAGCGGGACTCGACGGCGTCGAGATCCACGCCGCCAACGGCTACCTCCTCCACCAGTTCCTCGCGCCGTCGAGCAACGAGCGCACGGACGCATACGGCGGCTCGCCCGAGGCTCGCGCCCGGCTCGTCATCGAGGTGGCGAAGGCCGTGGCCGAGACGATCGGCGCGGACCGCGTCGGCATCCGGATCTCCCCCTCGCACAACATCCAGGGCGTTCTCGAGGAGGATGCGGTCGACACCGCGGCGACCTACGAGAGCCTCATTGAGGGCATCGCCCCGCTCGGACTGGCCTACCTCAGCGTCCTCGCCGACCCCGCCACCGACCTGGTCCGCGACCTGCGCAAGCGCTTTGGCGGCCCCGTAATGCTGAACAGCGGGTTCGCGCAGGTCACCTCGCTCGAGGACGTCGAGAACATCCTCGAGCAGGACCTCGCGGACGTCGTCGCCGTGGGCCGCCCGTTTCTCGCGAACCCCGACCTGGTCCGCCGCTGGCGCGACGACACGGCGCTGAACGAGCCGGACCAGGCAACGTTCTATGGCGGGGGCGCCGCGGGCTACACCGACTACCCCACGCTCGACTGATCCGTCCCGGCGCACGTCGTCGGGGCGCCGTTCACGCGCCGCTCCACCCGACCGGGTGGGGCGGCGCCTGCGTGTCCGGGTCATCCGAACGTCTACATTTCAGGGCGATCTCACCAAGGCGAGCCCCACCGGGAGATAGCCTCCGCCCGTGACCACCACCCGCCTCGCGCCTTCGCTGCTCGCCGCCGCCCTCCTCGTCGGGGCCTGCTCCGGCGCGGGCGCCGCGGCCCCGCAGACGACCGGCCCCACATCCGACTCCCCCACCACCTCCGCGACCGGCAGTGCCACCTCAGCCTCGGGGACGAGCACCACCACCTCGGGCACGTCGCCCGCCACGGCCTCGGGGACGTCGACCACCACGGCGCCGGCGGCGCCCCGCACGACGGCCCTGCTGCAGAAGGCGCTCATCGAACTGACGGACCTGCCGCCCGGGTTCGCGAAGGAGCCGGCCCAAACCGGCGCGAACGTCAAACCGTTCTCCTCCAAGGACCCGGCCTGCACCGCATTCGTCGCGATGGCCAACGCGGCGAACACCCCCGGGTCGACCGCGAGCGCCCACGTGTCGTTCTCGGCCGGACAGGGAGGGCCGTTTGTCGACGAGTCGATCGACGCCCTCGGCAGTGTTCGTGAGGTGGCCGCCCTCCAGGCGAAGGTGACGGCTGCGGTGGCGAGCTGCAGCTCCGTCAAGATGACGCTGGCGGGCCAGGGCAGCTCGACGATGTCGGTGCGCGCCGTCAGCCCCCCGGCGTCCGGCGTCGACCCGGTCGCCATCCGCATCACCGCGTCCGGCGGCCCGCTCGACGGCATCGAGATGACCATCGTCCAGGTCGGAATCAGCGACACGGTGCTCGCCCTGACGCTGGACGGGGCGGGGGGGCAGGACCTGCAAGGCGCGACGAGTCTCGCGGTGGACAAGGCGACCACGGTGCTCGGCGGCACCCCCTCGGGCTCGGGCGCCTAGCTTCCCCCAGGCCTGCCAGCCCACCGGGTTCAGGTCTGCTCGCCGGCAGCGCGCAGCTTTTCCATCCGGGTCCTCAACAGCACCTCGCGATGAGCGTTGCCGTGCAGACCGAGATAACGCTGACCGAACACTGCGAGCAGGGCGTCGTCCAGCCGCCGGACGGCGCCGGCGGGATAGCGATAGCCCATCCGTCCGTCGATCGCCGAGCTGTCGATGGCGCCGAGCAGTGCGGCGAGCTCGTCCAACGAGGTGATGCCCAGCTCGAGCAGCAGCCCGGAGATCCACGCATAGTGGTCAGTGCGCGACCAGCCTGCGTCGGCAAACTGCCCCGCAAGGAACGTCGCCAGATCCATCGGGGTGATCCGCGGATCGCTCTCGTCGGGCTGCGGCCGCTGGTCCGTCATCGTGGCCTGCAGCCGGTCGCGGATCGCGGAGAACTCGCGGTCAGCGAGCTCGAGCAGGCCTGCCGCCAGGGTGAACCGGCGGTCGAGATCGGGCGCGTCCTGCTCGGGGACGGAGCCCTTGTATCGGATGTCGTGCTCGAACTCGGCCCAAGCGTGCTGCAGGACCGTGCGGATCTGCACCTGTGCGCTTCGCTCACGCAGCACCGCGTATGCCGTGGGGTCACTCCGGGTGGGGTCGTGTGCCACCAGCAGGTGGCGGCTCGCGTAGCCGAACCGGCCCTCGCTCGCGGTCTCCTGGCCCATGTCGCGGTCGTCGAGGACGCTCAGCTGGTCGGAGAGCAGGTCTGCCACCGCGACGACGTCGCTCTGGAGGTAGGTGATGACCCGGATGCCGATCTGGTCGGTGATCTGGACGAGTGGGTCGGCGTAGACCGGGGCACCGCCCACGGCCCGGGCAGCCTTGCCGGCGAACGACGACACGCTCTTGGCCCGGCCGGTCACGTTGAGATAGTTGATGCCGGCATCGTCGAGCAGGGTGGTGATCAGGGTGACGAACTGCGCTGTCACGTCGCGCAACTCGGGCTGCAGTACGGCATACTGCTGGACGGCGACGCGGACCGGATCGGCCTCGCTCTCCTCTCCCGCTGCCTCGGCGGCGGCCAGCTGGCGCGGGGAGGGGCGGTGCCCGTCCGGAAGGGTCGGCGTGACGATGTAGCCGGTGGCCAGGTCGCCGTAGGTCGTCGTGCGGTCGGCGCGGGCCGACGCGAACATCGCGACGTAGGCGCAGACCACCGCGTCGACCTCGTCCTCGGCGGGGCGCAGCTGGCTCTTGCGTGCTGCGGAGGTGATCCGTGCGACGAGCCGCGTCCAGTCCGGGTGCGTCGACAGGTGCAGGGCCGGACGGGCGGTCTCGAGGCCCTGAAGGAGGTCGACGAGCAGCAGCAGCTCAGAGCGCAGCTGCTCGAGGGGACGGCCCTGCTTGTTCTTGTACTTCAGCGTCCGCCCGAGACGGAAGAGGGCGATGGTCGCCGGGTGCGGGTAGACCTCGATGGCCCTTCGCTCGGCCCGGGACGCGGGGTCGATGTCGAGGCCGAGCGTCGTGGCCAGACGGGCGCCTCGCGGCATGCTGCTGAACTCCTTCTTGCCCGTGTTGGCGGGGTGGGCGCCGGCGTCGAAGCGCGCGAAGTCGCGGTTCAGGGCGGCCTCTCCGGGCCGGTTTCCGGTGGCGTTGACGACCACGAGCGGCGCGTCGATGGCGACGAGGACGCCCGGGCCGGCATACGGGGACAGCGCCTCGACGATCTGCGCGTCCGATGTCTGCGCGGAGAGGTGGAGCAGCGCGCCCCCTGCGTCGAGGACGGCGAGTCCGGTGGGGTTCTTCTCTCCCCAGGCGAGGTCCATGCCGACGAAGTACATGGGACCACCTTGCCTCATCCGCCCGACCGCCCCGGCACCCGGCGTGGCCGAAAGCCGATCTACCTCGTCCCCTCGAACGTCTGCGGCGCAAGGTCGAGGGAAGCTCCTCGGAGGTTCTTACCTCGACCTTCGAGGACTGGCCGAAAGGGGCGAGAGAGGCCCTGCTGCACCGCATCGGGGATCTCATCGACACGAGATACGGCGGGACGATCACCAAGCGATACCTCCTCGAACTGCGCGTGGCGACCAGGACGGACTCCCGGTAGCCAACGGCCCGGGCGGCCGCGGCTCACCCCCACCTCACGCACGATGCCCTGCCCACCCCGGTAGGCACCGCATAGTGCGTGGGACACCCCGTCAGCCCCTGACACCAGGCGGCCCCACGACTCCTCGGCCCGGTGTCGTTTCAGGTCTGGTCGACTCGGCGACGACGACGGGCTCCTGGCGGGCATGACCTGAGGGGCCGCCGAGGTCAGG
Organism: Lapillicoccus sp.; assembly: GCF_046595215.1. Taxonomy (NCBI): domain Bacteria; kingdom Bacillati; phylum Actinomycetota; class Actinomycetes; order Micrococcales; family Intrasporangiaceae; genus Lapillicoccus; species Lapillicoccus sp. The sequence continues at coordinate 44,919 of NZ_JBKJPP010000019.1, forward strand.
GTGAGGACCACGCGGCGAGGCCCGGCAGCCGGGCGAGCGCGGCGATGTCCGTCGGTCCGACCTGACAGCACCCGCCGATGTATGCCGCACCCGCCGCCTGCCACGCCGGCGCGAGCCGCACATGGTAGGAGGTCTCGCCGGCCCAGGTGTGCGTGCCACTGTCCCAGTCCTGGCCCGAGTTGGGGTAGGCGACTCCGGGCTTGCTGCTCTGGGTCCGCGCGACCTCGAGGGCTGCGAGCACGTCGTCGGGGGCGCAGCAATTGACGCCGGTCGCGACGATGGAGGTGCTCGCGGCAGCCACGGCGAAGGCGTCAGAAAGCGGCTGCCCAGCACGGGTCCTCAGCCCGACCACGGAGTAGGACAACCAGGCGGGGATCCCGATCTGGTCGAGGAGCGCCACGAGGACCTCGGCCTCGAACGCGTCGGGGATCGTCTCGACGGCAAAGAGGTCCGGTCCGGCGGATGCGAGCACCTCCAGACGCGGGCGGTGGAAGTCGCGCAGGGTGGCCGCCTCGACTCCGTAGCGGCCGCGGTACTCCGAGCCGTTGGCGAGCATCGCGCCATAGGGGCCGACCGATGCCGCGACGAGCCGGCGCCGCCCATCCCCGGCCAGCTCGTCGCGAACCTCCAGGGCGATGCTCACGCTGCGACGGATAAGGGTCTCCGCCTCGTCGCGCTCGATCCCCATGGTGGCGAAGCCGGGGACGCTGGCCTGGTAGCTGGCCGTCGTGGCGACCTCCGCGCCGACCCCGTAGTAGGTGCGGTGCACTGCGGCGATCTCCGCCGGGGCGTCGCGCAGCAGCCGTGCCGTCCAGAGGTGATCGGCCAGGTTGTGCCCGCGGGCCACGAGGGCGTTGGACAGGCCACCGTCGAGGATCATCTGTTCAGTCAACCAGCGGCAGCCACCGCAGTGTCTGTTCGATTGAGCTCGACTGCCTGCACGAGCACTTCAGTGGCCCAGCGGGTGGGGCTGGTGCCCGGCCGACAACAGGAACCGGTCCCGCCATGACACGTGGTCGGGCAGCGGCATCGGGGCACGGAAGAAGCCCCGCGAGCGCCACGTTTCCGCGTCGGGTGC
>NZ_JBKJPP010000098.1:0-10462 GCF_046595215.1 Lapillicoccus sp.
GGACCGGCACCAGCCCGACACTGCAATCCACATGGATGCGTCGCCGTCCGCACGGCCGACCCAGGAGTCCCCTGTTGGCTCGTCGGCGTTCAGCGGGGCGGCGGGAGGTCTGTCGCACAGCTCAGGTGAAGAAGCCTGGGGGGCTCACGACGAGCTGTTCGTCGGGCTGGGCGATCGTCAACGGCGCCGGGTCCGTGCGGCACTCTCGGTGGGCAAGGGCGGATCGATCGGGGTGAGGTCGAGGACATCATCGACCGGACTCTGGGCAGGGATCACGTTCGAGGAGTTCCTGCACCGTGGACGCGACCGTCGTCGGTCGTGAGGCCCGGCTGCAGGGGCGCGGCTGCCGGAGCCGCGTGGGGGCCAGCCCGGCTGGGTGCCTCCGCTCCTCTCGACCGGCGTTTGAGATGTGGACCGGGGGATCCAGTCCCACAGGCGAGCCCGCTCTCACTTCACCCCCGGCTCCACGGGGGCTGGGGCGGACCTCCCTGCGCCGGGGCTGCGGCCAAGGGCGTTCCTAGCGGACGAGCACCTCGGTCGAAGCCCGGCAGCGGCTCAGCGGCTGCTCCGGCCGGCGCCCCGGGACCGTGAAGGTCGGGGATCCACGGCATCGAAAACGGAGAATGTGGCGAGCAGACCGGTGAGGCGCATGAGGCGCACCACGCACCACGGCAGCGCGTGCAGGCGGAGTCGGGGGCCCAACACCTGGTGGACCTCGAGCAGCAGCCGCAGGCCGGCGGAGTCCATGAACGTCACCGCCGAGAGATCGACGAGCAGCTCACGTCCGTCGGCAGCGATGGCCGCATGGTGCAACCTCCACCGCAGGTGAGGGACGCTGACGACGTCGACCTCTCCGACGACATTCAGCGTCGCGCCGTTCCCTGTCCGTAGGGCGAGCGTGGTTTCGTTGCTGCTCATGGCTCCTCGGCTTCCCGCGCACACATCGGTAAGGACGTGCTGCCAGGGACCGGGGCAACAACAGTTAGGGATGAAACAAACAACAGGGGAGACGGTACTCCCGATTGCGCATAAATCAAGAGAACGTAGTGTCTTGTGACAAATGTACACGGAGGAGGACATTGTTGACGTGGCTGAGACTGCGACTGGCGAGCGAGCGGGCAGTCGGATCGTGAGCCGATGGCCCGGCATCCGCGACCGTTGGACACAATGACGAGGTGCCTCCCGCCCCGACCCCTCTCGACCCCACGATCGCCGCGCTGCTCAAGCGCGACGCGTCCGGACTCGTCGCCGCAGTCGTCCAGCACCACGAGAGCCGTGAGGTCCTCATGGTCGGCTGGATGAACGACGAGGCCCTCGCCCGGACGCTGACGACCGGGCGCGTGACGTTCTGGTCGCGCAGCCGGGGCGAGCTGTGGCGCAAGGGCGACACCTCCGGACACGTCCAGTGGGTGCGGCGCGTCTCGCTCGACTGCGACGGTGACGCCCTGCTCCTCGAGGTCGAGCAGGTGGGCGCCGCCTGCCACACGGGCGACCGGACCTGCTTCGACTCCCGGCCCCTCGCGGCCGTCGTCGGGGTCCCGGATGAGTGACGTCACCGCGGAGCTCGGGTGGGGCACGACCTGGCCCAGCCTCGAGGTCTTCAGCGAGCTCGCCCGTGAGCGCCGGGTCGTTCCCGTCGTGCGCCGGCTGCTCGCCGACGGGGAGACCCCGATCGGGGTCTACCGCAAGCTCGCAAAGAACGCCCCCGGCACCTTTCTTCTCGAGTCGGCCGAGCACGGAGGTGTGTGGTCGCGCTACTCGATCGTCGGCGCCCACAGCCACGCCACCTTGACCGAACAGCACGGGGAGGCGCACTGGATCGGGGAGCCGCCCGTCGGTGTCCCGACCACGGGTGACCCCATGCAGGCGCTGCGCCACACCGTCTCCGCCCTGGCCACCGAACGCATCCCCGGGCTGCCACCGCTGACAGGGGGGATGGTCGGCGCGATCACCTACGACGCGGTCCGCCGGTGGGAAAGAGTGCCGGACACCGGCCACGACGACCTCGGGCTGCCCGAGCTCGCGATGCTCCTGGCCACCGACCTCGCCGTGCTCGACCATGCCGACGGCTCACTGCTGCTCATCGCCAACGCCGTGAACTACGACGCCACCGACGAGCGCGTCGAGTGGGCCTGGGCCGACGCGGTCGAGCGGCTCGACCGGATGACGGACGAGCTCGCCGTCTCGGCCGACAGCACCGTGGCCGTCATCGCGTCCGTCGACACGCCGGTCACGAGCACCCACACCCAGGAGCAGTTCCACGACATGGTTGAGCAGTGCAAGGAGGCGATCAGGGCCGGGGAGGCCTTCCAGATCGTTGTCTCACAACGCTTCTCGCTGCCATGTGAGGCCGACGCGCTCGACGTCTACCGCGCACTGCGCGCCTCCAACCCCAGCCCGTACATGTACCTGCTGCGCCTGCCGCACCCCGACGGCACGGCATACGACGTCGTGGGGTCGAGCCCCGAGGCCCTCGTCAAGGTGACCGGTCGCCGGGCGATCACCCACCCCATCGCCGGTTCGAGGCCGCGCGGCAAGACCCCCGAGGACGACGTGCGACTGGGGGAGGAGCTCGCCGCAGACGCCAAGGAGCGGGCCGAGCACGTCATGCTCGTCGACCTCTCGCGCAACGACCTGCAGCGGGTGTGCCGACCGGGCACCGTCGACACGGTGGAGTTCATGACGGTGCGGCACTACAGCCACATCATGCACCTGGAGTCCACGGTGGTCGGCGACATCCGGCCCGGGTGCACGGCCTACGACGTCCTCGTCGCGACGTTCCCGGCGGGCACGCTCTCGGGGGCACCGAAGCCGCGGGCGATGGCGCTCATCGACGAGCTGGAGGGGACCCGGCGCGGGATCTACGGCGGGGTGGTCGGCTACCTCGACTTCGCCGGCGACCTCGACATGGCGATCGCCATCCGGACCGCCCTGGTCAAGGACGGCACCGCGTTCGTCCAGGCGGGCGCAGGCATCGTCGCCGACTCGGTGCCCCAGCTGGAATTCGAGGAGACCCAGCACAAGGCCGCGGCCGTGATCCGCGCGGTCCGGTCGGCCGCCGGGATGACACCGCCGACCGCGGGGCGACGCCGATGACCGACCGCCTCGGCAAGCGCAACACGTTCGTGCTCCTCGCCGTCCCGACGCTGCTCCTGCTGCTGCTCACCACCCGCACCTGGGTCACCGGTCGCACCGACGACCCGGTGCTCGGCCAGGCGACGGTCGCGGTGACCGGGTCGCAGGCGGCCCCGGCGGTGGTGGCGCTGGGCGCCGTGGCGCTGGCGGCCCTCGTCGCCGTGTTGACCGGCGGCCCGCGAATCCGTCGGATCTCGGCCGTCCTGCTCACCCTCGCGGCAGTGGGGGCCACCGTCCTCACCGTCCTGGTCCTCGCCGATCCCGCTGCCGCGGTAGCGCGCAAGGCGGCCGAGCAGCTCGGCCGCACGGGCGGTGTCGGTGCGGACGCGAGCCTGACCGTCTGGCCGTGGCCCGCGGCCGTCCTCGGCGCCGTCCTCAGCGTTGCCGCAGGCCTGACCGTCGTGGCCGTCGGACGGTGGGACGGGCTGTCCAGCCGTTTCGACCGGCCGGTGGTGGCAGAGACCGGGCCCAGCCGGGGGACGCGCCGCTCGACGTGGGACGACCTCAGTGAGGGCCGCGACCCGACCGCCCCCGTCGACGACGAGTAAACCTGACACAATGGCTAGATCGGTGAACGACAACCCGCGACATGTCGCGGGAGGGAGCAGGAGGAACAGTGTCTGAGTCTGCATCCGAGTCCGAGCAGAAGTTCGAGCACGGGCCCGAGGACCACGGCCACAGTTTTGCGGCATGGGTCGCCGTCGGCATCCTCCTCGTGGCCTCCCTCGTGATGTCGCTCGCCGTGGTCTTCCCGTCGGTGCTGTGGTTCGTCATCGGCGTCGTCATCGCCGTCATCGGCGTGGCCACCGGAAAGGTCCTGTCCATGGCGGGCTACGGCGCACCCAAGGCCGGCACCATGAAAGGTGCGCGAGGCGAGAAGGGCGACCACGTCGACCGCCCCGGGAAGAGCCAGGTCGGCAGCGGGACGGCCTGACCGGTCGTGCGCCACGGGGCGCTGCGTGTCAGGGGCGTCGGGCGCCACGTGGGCGGTGGTGGAAACGCGCGGGTTCCGTGGCGGTCAAGCGCGCGCCTGGTCCCTGCCCCAGGCCTATCCTCGAGCCTGTCGCGTCCCGGGGGCGCACTGACCTACTCAGAGAGGCCTCGACCCATGTCCTACGAGAACACGCCGCCGCAGCCCGACCGTCCGGAGGGTTCCCCGCAGGATGCCGGGGGCCATCAGGGGCCGCCCCCACCGCCCCCACCGCCGCCGTACGGGCAGCCGCCGGCGTACGGACAGCCGCCGGCATACGGACAGGCGCCGCCACCTCCGCCATACGGACAGGCCCCGCCACCTCCGCCATACGGACAGGCCCCGCCACCGCCGCCGTACGGACAGGCCCCGCCACCGCCGTACGGGCAGGCCCCGCAGTACGGCGCCCCGGCGCCGGGAGACACCGGCGCCCTCGCCACGTGGGCCAAACGCGCCATCGGCTGGGTCATCGACTACATCGCCGTCTACATCCCGGGCTACATCCTGTATGGCCTCGGAGCCCCCAAGGTGGACGCGACGGGAGCGGTGACCGCCCCTTCGGCTCTCTACTACCTCGGCGCCCTCTACATCATCGGGATGGCCGTCTTCAACCGCTGGTACAAGGGCGGCACGACCGGACAGACGATCGGCCGGGGCGTGGCGGGGGTGAAGCTCGTCAAGGAGGGCACGGGCCAGCCGATCGGGATGGGCATGGCGTTCATGCGGGACCTTGCGCACATCGTCGACAGCCTGATCTGTTACGTCGGATGGTTCTTCCCGCTCTGGGACGCCAAGCGCCAGACCCTAGCCGACAAGATGCTCGGCACCGTCGTCGTCACCGTCGCCACGTGATGCGACCGGTCAACTGAGCGACGGCCAGCCGAGCCATGGCGGATCGAGGGACGCTGAAACCATGCTGCTGACGCCCACGGCAGGGCCCGCACCCGCGACGACGTCGCGGGTGCGGGCCCTCGTCGGGCCGGTGCTCACCGCCGTGGCCGTCGGGGCCGTGGTGGTGCGCCTGCACGCGACCCGCGGCATCGACGTCGCCCCCATCCCGCTCTGCCCGATGCACAGCCTGACGGGGCTGTGGTGCCCCTTCTGCGGCGGCCTGCGAGGAGTTGCGGCGCTCAGCCACGGAGATCTGCCGGCCGCTATGTCGTCCAACTTGCCCCTGATGGTGCTGCTGCCCGTCATCGCCCTCTCGTGGGCGCTCTGGGCCAGCGCGGCGTGGCAGCGTCGCGAGCTGGCCCGTCACACGCTCTCCAACCGGGGCTGGCTGGCCCTCGCCGCGGTGTTCCTCGTGTTCACGGTGTGGCGCAACCTGCCCCAGCTGCCGCTCGGAGCCTGGCTCGCCCCGTGACCCGCGCCCGACCCGATCGGAACCGAGGCCTGCCTCACCCGCGGTCACGACCGACCGCCGTCGGCCCGTAAACTGGGTGGCGTGACCAGCGTCCTCGACGACATCATCGCCGGCGTTCGGGTCGACCTTGCCGAACGGCAGGCCCGGACGTCTCTCGGCGACCTCCAGCACGCCCTGGCCGACGTCCCTGCGGCGCTCGCGGCGGCCGACGCCCTGCGCGACGCCCCCGGTCTCGCTGTGATCGCCGAGGTCAAGCGCTCCAGCCCGAGCAAGGGGTCGCTCGCGACGATCGACGACCCAGCCGCCCTCGCGGCGCAGTACGTAGCAGGGGGGGCGAGCGCCGTCAGCGTCCTCACCGAGGCGCGCCGCTTCGGGGGGCGCCTGGAAGACCTCGCAGCGGTCCGCCGGGCCGTGTCGATCCCGGTGCTGCGCAAGGACTTCATGGTCACGCCTTACCAGATCACCGAGGCGCGCGCGTGGGGCGCGGACCTCATCCTGCTCATCGTCGCGGCCCTTGCCCAGGACGACCTCGTGTCGATGCGCGAGCAGGCCGAGTCGCTCGGCATGACGGCCGTCGTCGAGGTCCACGACGAGGAGGAGACGCGACGCGCCGTCGACAGCGGCGCCGTCGTCATCGGCGTCAACGCCCGCAACCTCAAGACCCTCGAGGTCGACCGGACCGTCTTCGCGCGGCTGCGCCCCCTCATCCCGGACGGCGTCGTCACCATCGCGGAGTCGGGCGTGCGCGACCTTGACGACGTGCGTGAGTATGCCGCGGCGGGAGCACGCGGCGTCCTCGTCGGCGAGGCGCTGGTCACCGGGGGGTCGCCCCGCGAGCGCGTCGCCCAGTTCGCCGCAGTCACCCCGATGGCACCGGTCACACCAGCCACACCAGTCAGAGCGTTCACATCAGTCGGTCGAGAGGTGCCGTCATGACCACAGCCGGCCGGTTCGGCGACTTCGGCGGTCGCTACGTGCCCGAGGCGCTCATCCCCGCTCTCGAGCAGCTCGACGAGGTCCGCCGCAAGGCGATGATCGACCCCGAGTTCGTGGGGGAGCTCGAGCGGCTGCACCGCACCTACACCGGACGCCCGAGCATCATCACCGAGGTGCCGCGGTTCGCGCAGCACGCCGGGGGCGCCCGGGTCATCCTCAAGCGTGAGGACCTCAACCACACGGGTTCGCACAAGATCAACAACGTCCTCGGCCAGGCACTGCTCACCAAGCGGATGGGCAAGCGCCGGGTCATCGCCGAGACGGGCGCCGGTCAGCACGGTGTGGCCACGGCCACCGCGGCCGCGCTGATGGGCCTCGACTGCGTCGTCTACATGGGCGAGGTCGACACCGAGCGGCAGGCCCTCAACGTCGCCCGGATGCGGCTCCTCGGCGCCGAGGTCGTGCCGGTCACGAACGGCAGCCGCACCCTCAAGGACGCCGTCAACGAGGCATTGCGAGACTGGGTCGCCAACGTCGAGGACACCCACTATGTCCTCGGGACCGTCACCGGTCCGCACCCTTTCCCCGAGATGGTCCGTGACTTCCACCGGGTCATCGGCGTCGAGGCGCGGGCACAGGTCCTTGACCTCGTCGGGCGCCTTCCCGACGTCGTCCTCGCCTGCGTCGGCGGCGGGTCGAACGCCATGGGCATCTTCCACCGCTTTCTCGACGACACCGGCGTGCGGCTGGTCGGCCTCGAGGCCGGCGGCAGCGGGATCTCGACGGGCAGGCACGCGTCTCGGTTCTCCTCCGGTGTGCCTGGCGTGCTCCACGGTGCCTTCACCTACGTCATGCAGGACGACGACGGTCAGACCATCGAATCCCACTCCGTCTCGGCCGGACTGGACTACCCCAGCGTCGGGCCCGAGCACTCCTTCCTGCTCGACAGCGGCCGAGCGGAGTACCGCCCGATCACCGACGACCGGGCCATGGAGGCGTTCCAGCTGCTCTGCCGCACCGAGGGCATCATCCCGGCCATCGAGTCGGCCCACGCGCTGGCCGGGGCGATCGACGTGGGCAAGGAGCTCGGGCCGGACGCCGTCCTCCTGGTCAACCTCTCCGGTCGAGGCGACAAGGACGTGCACACCGCTGCCGCCTGGTTCGGCCTGCTGGACGGACCCGACAGCGGCATGAACGCCCGTGTCGCCGAGGGCGGCGAGGATCTCGACCTCGCGGACGGGGTGCAGGCATGACCGCCGTCACCGATGTCCTTGCCCGGTGTCGGGCCGAGGGCCGCGCCGCCCTCGTCGGCTACCTCCCCGTGGGCTACCCTGACGTCCCCCGCTCGATCGAGGCCATGAGGGCGATGGTCGACGCCGGTGTCGACATCGTCGAGGTGGGCGTGCCCTACAGCGACCCGCTCATGGACGGCCCGGTCATCCAGCACGCCGCCGAGCACGCCCTTCGCGGCGGCAGCCGGGTCAGCGACGTCTTCACGGCGACCGCGGCGGTGCGGGACGCCGGTGCTCCGGCCCTGGTCATGACCTACTGGAACCTCGTGTTGCGCCGGGGGGTCGGCGCCTTCGCGGCCGACCTCGCCGCCGGGGGGGCGGCCGGCCTGATCACCCCTGACCTGATCCCCGACGAGGCCGGCGCCTGGGTCGCGGCCTCGGACGAGCACCACCTGGACCGGGTCTTCCTCGTCGCGCCGAGCTCGACCCCCGAGCGGCTCGTCACGGCGACCGCGGCCTGCCGGGGCTTCGTCTACGCCGCCTCCACGATGGGTGTCACCGGCACCCGGACCACCGTCGGGAGCGCTGCCGAGGGCCTCGTCGAGCGCACCCGAGAGGTCACCGACCTGCCCGTCTGCGTCGGCCTCGGCGTCTCCGACGGCGACCAGGCGGCCGACGTCGCGCGGTTCGCCGACGGCGTCATCGTCGGGTCGGCACTCGTGCGGGCGCTGGGCGAGGCACCCACCCACCAGGACGGCCTCCGGGCGCTGCGCTCCCTCGTGCAGGATCTCGCCGCCGGGGTCCGCGCCGTCCGGCCGCAGGCGGTGGCCCGGTGATGGGCCGCGTGCTCACCGCGGTGGTGACCGAGATCCCGAGCCCGACCACGGGGGTCTGGCACCTCGGGCCGATCCCGATCCGCGGTTATGCGATGTGCATCCTGGCCGGGATCGTCGTCGCGGTCTGGATCACCCAGCGTCGGCTGCGGGACCGTGGCGGCAAGGCCGGCCAGACGCTCGACGTGGCGGCCTGGGCCGTGCCGTTCGGCATCCTCGGTGGCCGTCTCTACCACGTCATCACCTCCCCGCAGGCCTACTTCGGCGAGGGGGGCCATCCGCTCAACGCGCTCAAGATCTGGGAGGGCGGTCTCGGCATCTGGGGCGCGGTCGCCCTGGGCCTGGTCGGGGTGTGGATCGGCTGCCGGCGCCACGGCATCAGCTTCCTCTCCTTCGTGGACGCGGCGGCACCCGGCGTCCTCGTGGCCCAGGCGATGGGGCGGTGGGGCAACTACTTCAACAACGAGATCCACGGGTCGCCGACGACGCTGCCGTGGGGCCTCAAGGTCTACGAGTGGGACCAGCAGGCAGGTCAGGCGGTGCGCGACGCGGCGGGCGAGCCCGTCGTGGCCGGGATCTTCCAGCCGACGTTCCTTTACGAGGCGATCTTCGTCCTGCTGCTCGCCCTGCTCATCGTCGTCCTCGACCGCCGGCACTCGTTCCGTCCCGGCCAGGTGTTCGCGCTCTACATCGCCGGCTACCCCGTCGGGCGGTTCGTCATCGAGCTGATGCGCACCGACGAGGCGAACCGGATCCTGGGCCTGCGGGTCAACGTCTGGGTCTCCATCCTCGTCTTCGCGCTGGGGGCGTTCCTCTACGTCCACTTCGGCCGGCGACGTGCCGAGCTGGACACCGACACCTCCGAGCCACTCGAGAAGGTGCCCACATCTCAGGATGTGGAATGAGACGTATCAGAGTGTGGGACTGCTGGACAGCCCGGCTATTCTTCGAGAGCACTGGCCGACGCCGTCCAGCTGCGCTTCCATGTCTGTCTGAGGGCGGTCCCTGCCTCATGGACGAACGAACAGGACGGTGAGACTGTGATGTCCCCTCAGCGCCCCCTCTTCTCGGCCCTCCCGGCGAATACCGGGTTGTACCGTCGCGAACTGGAGCACGACGCGTGCGGCGTCGCCATGGTGGCGACCATGCGCGGCAGCGCCGGCCACGACATCGTCGAGCACGCCCTCACCGCCCTGAGGAACCTCGACCACCGCGGCGCCACCGGCGCGGACCCGCTCACCGGGGACGGCGCGGGCATCCTTGTCCAGGTGCCGGATGGGTTCCTGCGCGAGGTCGTCGAATTCACCCTGCCGCTGGCCGGCGCGTATGCCGTGGGCCTGGCCTTCCTGCCCGTCGACGAGACCGAGCGCGCCGAGGTCGTCGCCCGGGTCGAGGCGATCGCCGCCCAGGAGTCGCTCACCGTCCTCGGCTGGCGTGACGTCCCGATCGCGGCGGACCTCGTCGGCGACGTGGCTCGGGCCTGCATGCCGCACTTCGCCCAGCTGTTCGTCTCCTCGGCCATCGGGCGCAACGTCGGCGTCGGGCTGGACCGGTTCGCCTTCCGTCTGCGCAAGCGCGCCGAGCTCGAGACCGACGTCTACTTCGCGTCGCTGTCCTCGCGCACCCTCGTCTACAAGGGGATGCTCACGACCGGCCAGCTCGAGCCGTTCTTCCCGGACCTGTCCGTCCGCAGCTTCGAGACCGAGCTCGCGCTGGTCCACTCGCGCTTCTCGACGAACACCTTCCCGTCGTGGCCGCTCGCGCACCCTTACCGTTTCATCGCCCACAACGGCGAGATCAACACCGTCAAGGGCAACCGCAACTGGATGAGCGCCCGCGAGAGCCAGCTGACCTCCGACATCATCCCCGGCGACCTCGAGCGCATCTTCCCGATCTGCAGCCCCGGCGCCTCGGACTCGGCGACCTTCGACGAGGTCCTCGAGCTGCTCCACCTCGGGGGCCGCTCGCTCCCGCACGCCGTGCTGATGATGAT
>NZ_JBKJPP010000171.1:0-5606 GCF_046595215.1 Lapillicoccus sp.
GCTGGAGTTGCCGTGCTCGTCGGGCCTCGCAGAGGGCCCGCGCACGCCCGGGCGGCCCGCACTCCCGTCGGCGCGGATGACCTCCTTGCCGATCGTGCGACCGGCCTTGGCCAGTGAGGACGGACCCATCCCGGACACCGACGATGGCATGACGACGACGGGGCACGGAGCCCGATGGATCAGCCGGTGGGCAAAGAGCGGTCCCCCCGCGAGGTCCGGCTGTCGCGGGGCGTCGACGACGAGCAGATCGGCGCCCTCGGCCTGCGCGAGGAGGACCTTGCGCCGACCGCCGTGGACGAGTCGGCAGATCACCCCGTGGTCGGGCCCGAGCACCTGCGCGACGTCCGCCACCAGGTGCTCCTGCTCCGCGGCATACGCGGCGTCGGCGTCGTAGGTGCGCAGCGGTGGGCTGGCGCCCGACGACATGGGCGTGGCCGGACGCCACGCGCGCACCTCGATCACCGAGCCACCCCGGCGCCTCGCCGACCGCCCAGCCGAGCGCACCGGGGGAGGAGGTCGTCGCGCTGACCCCATGACGACGGTGAAACCCGACGTCGCCGGGCTCACGTCGACGCCTCCTCGGAGATCGTGGACAGCGGGTCGGCGTGGTCCTCGAGAATCTGGCCCTCGGCGGCGATACCGAAGTACCACGCGACGATGCCGCCGAAGATCATGGCCGCGCCGAGGATGTGACCCCACATCAGCGGGGTCCGGTTCGTGGTGTCGCCGATGAGGGCGCCGTAGATGACCGGTCCGAGGGCCCCGGTCCCCTGGGCGACGGCGAAGAAGGAGGAGATGGCCTGCCCGCGGACCTCGAGCGCAGCGGTCGTTGGTCCACCGCCGATGACTGCGCTGCCGTGAGTCTCTCCTTGGTGCACGACGTCCGGGGGAGGTGTTGCGACCGCCCCGCGGGGTGGCGGATCACATGATGGGCAAGGGGCAACTTCTCCTGGCCGGGTCCCCTCAAGGGCTCGCGTGCCCGGCTCCAGCGGGGAGGGTGGCCGCGCGCGGCCCGGGCCGGGGCCGCCGGGCGTCCGGGCCGCACCGGCATACAGTGGCGCCGTGAGCAGCCCGTCGAGCATCCGGTCGAGGGCCCTGCTCGCTGCGGGAAGCAGCCGGCTGCGCCTCGAGGTGCGCGATGGCCGTGACCGGCTCGTCGCCTCGGACCCCGGTCTGGCGCGGCTCGGGCAGGCGGTCCGGGCCGTGGTCGGCGTCGCGACGACGATCGCGGTGGAGGCCGCTCTCGTGGCCGTGACCGGCACCCCCACGACGGTCGGCCTGCTCGCCCTGATGCTCGGGGCGGTGATCGCCATGACGATGTCGACGTCCATCCGGGAGGAGAGCCGCCGGGTCATCGTCGGCACCGCCACCGGAGCCGGTGTGGCCGCGGCGACGGGAGCGGCCATCGGGGTCGTCACGGCCCAGGTCCACGCCGTGGGGCTCATCGCCTTCGCCGTGGTCTCGTTCGTCGCCGTCTGGGTGCGGCGGTTCGGACCGCGGTGGGTCACCGTCGGGTTCCTGCTCTGGCAGGCCTTCTTCTTCTCGCTGTTCCTCGACCCGCCGGTCTCGACGCTGCCCCTCATGCTCACGGCGATCGGCGTGGGGACGCTCTGGGTGGGCCTTCTGCTCCTCACCGTCCTGCACGGCGACCCCCAGGTGCGTCTGAGCCGCACGGTGACGGCCCTGCGCGCCCGCGCGAGGGCCGGGGTCGCCGCGGCCCTGGAGGTCATCGACGACCCCGACGACGTCGGTGCGGTGCGCGCCGTGCGCGGCCAGCTCGTGCAGCTGGCGGAGATCTCGCTGCTCCTGGACGGCCAGCTGGGGACCTCGCGGGCGCTGCCGCCCTGGATGAGCGCCGGAGCCGTCCGGCGGTGGGTCGTCGACCTCGAGATCGGGATGGACGAGCTGTGCGCGGCCGCCCTCGAGCTGTCCTCGCGTCGCGACGAGGTCCCGGCGACCGTGCTCGACGAGGTCAGGACCGTCCTGCGGGCGCTTGGTTGGGGCGACGCCGAGACGGCCCGGGCGGCGGCCCAGCGCCTCACGACGACGGACCACGGCGGCAACGGGCCGGCCCGCCGGGTCGGCGCCGCAGCCGGCTTTATCGTCGAGACCGTGCGGCAGTGGGACTCGCCGCCGGCGTGGGCGTCGACCTCGACGGGTCGGGCAGCCCACGGCGCGGTGGCCGAGCCGCTGGACCTGCTCGACGAGCCCGACGAGCCGGACGGGTCCGAGGGCGTCGAGGCCTTCGAAGCGGTCGTCACCCTGACCGGTGGCAACCTGCCCGGGTCGGCCGCGCTGGCGGCGCGGGCGGTGACCCGCGCCGACGCCCCGCGGTGGTCTCCCACGCGACTGCGCCTCACGACCCGGCAGGCCATCCAGGCGGGGGTCGCTGCCGCCCTGGCCATCGTTGTGGGAGAGGCGATCTCGCCCCAGCGCTACTACTGGGCGGTCATCGCCGCGTTCATCGCCTTCACCGGCACGGCCACGGCGGGCGAGACGATCCGCAAGGGCGTGGCGCGTGTGGTGGGGACCTTCGGGGGGCTCGTCGCCGCCGTCGGCCTGGCCACCCTCACCTCCGGGCAACCGGTAGCCGCCGTGCTGACCCTGCTCGGCTGCATCTTCCTGGCCTTCTACGTCCAGGAGCTGTCCTACACCGCGATGATCTTCTTCATCACCGTGATGCTCGGGGAGCTCTACACGCTGCTGCACACCTTCAGCGACCAGGTGCTTCTCATCAGGCTGGAGGAGACCGCTGCCGGCGCCCTCATCGGCGTCGGGGTCTCACTCCTCGTCCTGCCGGCCGGCACGAGGGCCACCCTGAGGATCGCGCGCCGGACCTTCCTTGCCAGCCTCGCCGACCTGCTCGACGCGTGCGCCGACCGCCTCGACAGGGCCGCGGCCCACCGCGACCTCCTCACGCTCGTCGTCCAGATGGGCGCCGACGCACGCCAGGTCGTGCGAGGTCACCGGGCGATGACCAAGGGGCGACTCTTCGGGGCCGACCGCGAGGGGCTGCGCCACCGCATCTCGGTCCTCGGGGCGCTGGACGCCACCGCCCGGGCGTTGGCTGCCGCCGTCGACGCCCTGGGCGGGCGGACGTTGCCAGAGCTGGCGGGGGCCGTCCGTGCCGTCGCGACGGAGGCACGCCGTCTCGAGGCCGTCACGAGTCTCGCTGGACCACACCGCGACCCGGACGACGACACTGATCTCTCCCAGCGCGTCTCGGAACACCTCGATCGGGTGCCCAACGACCCGTCGACGGAGCGCGTATGCGCGCTCGTCCGTCGGCTGACCGACATGCTCGTGCTCCTCACGCCGCGGGGAGGGTAGGCGACCGCGACGCCCCCGAGGATGCTGGGGGCAAGACATCGTCCGCGTCGCCCACCCGGGGGCGATCCGTCTGGCTCGACCCCGCGGCATACCTTGGGGGTTGGCGAGCCGCTCATCGACCGCGTCCTGGCCCGCCACACCCGAGGAGCGTCATGACCGTCCCCCGCATCACCCTCTCCGCGCTGACCCCCGACAGCGGATCCGACCTGCTCGTCGTCGGCCCCTCGCTCGGCACCGCCGTCGCCCCGCTCTGGTCGGCCTGTGCCGCGGCACTGCGGGAGCGCTTCACCGTCGTCGGTGTCGACCACCCCGGCCACGGTGCCTCCCCGGCGAGCGATGAGCCGGTCACGGTCGCCGAGCTCGCCACGGCGGTCGCCGAGGCCGTCCGCCCGCTCACTGCCGCGCGCGGCACGAGGGCCCGGTATGCCGGGGTGAGCCTCGGTGGCGCCGTCGCCCTCGAGCTCGCGCTGCGGCACCCCGACGTCGTCTCGTCCGTCGCTGTCATCTGCTCGGCGGCCCGGATCGGCGAGCCGTCGGGATGGCTCGAGCGGGCCGAGCTGGTCCGGGCGGCCGGCACGCCGGTCATGGTCGAGGGATCGACCCACCGCTGGTTCGCGCCGGGCTTCGTCGAGCGCGAACCAGCCCTCGTGAGAGCGTTGCTCACCTCCCTGGAGCAGGCCGACCAGTTCTCCTACGCCCGGTGCTGCGAGGCCCTGGCCGCCTTCGACGTCCGTGAGGAGCTCGGCGACGTCGGGGTGCCCGTGCTCGCCGTGGTCGGCGAGCTGGATGTCGTCGTCCCGACCTCGGCGGCCTCGCAGATCGTGGCCGCCGCGCCCGACGCCGAGGCCGTCGTCCTCCCCGGCGTGGCCCACCTCGCACCCGCGGAGACGCCACTCGACGTGGCCCGCATCCTCACCGACTTCTTCACCAGGAAGGGCTGACCCAATGACGGACCACACCCTCGGCAACGCGCAGGACGCGCTGCGAGAGGCCGAGCACCCGCAGGAAGGCCCCTGATGACCGAGGCCTATGTCTACGACGCGGTCCGCACCCCCTTCGGACGGTTCGGCGGCGCCCTGGCGGGGACCCGGCCCGACGACCTCGCCGCGCTGGTCGTCAGGGAGATCGTCTCTCGGGCAACGGATCTCGACCCCTCCCGGATCGACGAGGTCGTCATGGGCAACGCCAACGGAGCCGGCGAGGAGAACCGCAACGTCGCGCGGATGGCCACCCTCCTCGCCGGGCTGCCCGTGACCCTGCCCGGCACGACCGTCAACCGGCTCTGCGGGTCGAGCCTGGACGCAGCCATCATCGGCTCGCGACAGATCGAGGCGGGCGAGGCCGACGTCCTCGTCGTCGGCGGGGTCGAGTCGATGAGCCGTGCCCCCTGGGTGCTGCGCAAGACCGAACGTCCCTACCCCGCAGGCAACCTCGACCTCGTGTCCACGACCCTCGGCTGGCGCCTGGTCAACCCGGTGATGCCGGGGGAGTGGTCCGTCTCGCTCGGTGAGGCGACCGAGCAGCTGCGCGAGCGGGAGGGGATCTCCCGGGAGCGCCAGGACGAGTTCGCCGCACGGTCGCACCGGCTCGCCGACGAGGCCTGGTCCTCGGGCTTCTACGACGACCTCGTGGTCCCGGTGCCGGGAGTCGACCTCGCCCGGGACGAGTCGATCCGTGCCGACACCACCGTCGAGCGGCTGTCGGATCTCAGGACGTCGTTCCGGCCCGTCGACGCCGGGGGCACCGTCACGGCCGGCAACGCGTCACCGCTCAACGACGGGGCGTCCGCGGCGATCCTCGGCAGTGCGAAGGCTGCAGACCTGACCGGGCTCTCCCCGCTGGCCCGGATCGCCGGTCGGGCGGCGAGCGCGATCGAGCCCCAGTTCTTCGGTTTTGCGCCCGTCGCCGCGGCCAACCTCGCACTCTCCCGGGCCGGGATCGGCTGGCAGGACGTCGCGGCGGTCGAGCTCAACGAGGCGTTCGCCGCCCAGTCGCTCGCCTGTGTCGACGCCTGGCGGATCGACCCCGAGATCGTCAACCGGCACGGCGGCGCCATCTCCATCGGCCACCCCCTCGGCGCGTCCGGCACCCGCATCCTCGGCACCCTCGCACGCTCCCTGCAGCGCTCCGGCGGCCGCTGGGGGGTGGCCGCGATCTGCATCGGGGTCGGCCAGGGACTGGCCGTCGTCCTCGAGAACGTCACCAGCGGAAACTCTCCTGCCCGATGATCTCCACGGCATAGGACGGCGGCGCAACGGTGACGGCTGGCAGATCGC
>NZ_JBKJPP010000147.1:0-6089 GCF_046595215.1 Lapillicoccus sp.
CGCCGGGCACGGTCCGCCACCCGGCCCCCGAGCCCGCGCATCCGGCAAGCCGTACCCCTGCCTGAGAGAACCGGGCCGCAAGGGGGCCACACAAGCTGGTCGCTAGGGGACCTGGTAACTGAGGCAACCTATACCGTACGACCGGGTCTGGGATGGGAAACCGTTGTCAGCAAACGACTATGTGATCTCCGCTGATGAGAAGACCTCGATCCAGGCTCGGTGCCGGTGCCACCCGTCCAAGGCCCCGGGCAAGGCCCGGATAATGCGGGTCAGCCACGACTACCACCGCGGCGGTGCGCTGGCCTACCTGGCCGCCTACGACGTCCACCGGGCCAAGATCTACGGTCGCTGCGAGGCCACGACCGGGATCGAACCGTTCACCGCACTGGTCGAACAGGTCATGACCACCGAGCCGTATGCATCCGCCGACCGCGTGTTCTGGGTGGTCGACAACGGCTCGTCCCACCGGGGACAGAAGGCCATCGCCCGACTCGCCGAGCAGTTCCCCAACGCGATCATGGTGCACACCCCAGTCCACGCGTCCTGGCTCAACCAGGTCTCTGTTAACCGGCCTTGGATGAGCGGACTCGCCCGGGGGGCCTGAGGTCCCGGTTGGGGACGCGGGCGGCCACCACACTTGTCCCGGCGTCCCAAGAGGAGGGGCCATGCATCAACTGCGGGTCGTATCAACCGGCGAGGGCCATCGGCTGCGTCGTGCCGGGACGCCGGGGCCGGCCTGGACGTCGGTTTGGTCAACGCGTTCCTCGCCCATCTCGGGGTTCGCTGTTTCTCACCGGCGACGGTCCGCGCCTATGCCTACGATCTGCTGAGCTTCCTGCGGTTCCTGTTCGCCCGTCACGCCACGCTCGCCGATGTGGTTCCCACCGACCTGTTCGACTACCTCGAGTGGCAGCAGCGGCCCATCCCCACTGCGGGAGCGAAGGTGGTGGCCCTGACCGGGCGGCGTGGCGCGGCCCCGGCCTCGATGAACCGGCGGATCGCCGCGGTGCGGGGGCTGTTCGAGTACGCGGTGACCAGTGGACTGCGCGTTGACAACCCGGTCCCGGCGGCTCGCCGCTCCAGCGGGCTGCGGGCGAAACGCCGCGGTCTGCTGGGACACACAGCCTCGGACCGGTCCGGGGCTGGAGGACGGCTGGTCCGTCAGCCACACCGGCTGCCGGAGTCCTTGGACCGGGAGGAGATCGGCGCCTTCTTGGCCGACCTGGCCACCTACCGTGACCGGGCGATAGTGCTGCTGATGGCGCTCGGCGGCCTACGCGCCGCGGAGGTGCGCGGTCTGCTGCTCGCGGACGTGGACATGGGTCTGCACAGGGTCCGGGTGCTCGGCAAGGGCGGACGCGAACGGGTGGTGCCGGTCGACCCGGCATTCTTCGCCGAGCTCGCCGGTTACCTGCGTGAGGAACGACCACCGGGTTGCGCCACCCCGACGTGCTTCGTGGTGCTGCATGGCCCGAGCGCCGGCGGGCCGCTGACCGAGGCCGGGATGCGCCGGATCTTCCGCACTCACCGGGCCCGCTCAGGGGCGTCGCGGGTTCGTCCGCACCGGCTGCGGCACAGCTACGGCACCGAGCTCGCCGCCGCCGGGATCGACCTGCTGGTGCTGCGCGAGCTGATGGGTCACGTCTCCCCGGAGACCACCGCCGGCTACGTGCACCTGTCCGCAGCGACGCTGGCCACCGAGTACGCCGCAGCCAGGGGCGGCACCCGATGAGGTCCGCAGCAGTCATCGGGCCGGACCCGGCGCCCGGACAGGACGCCAGTGGCGCGGTGGCGACCCAGCACCTACTGGCCGACTACCGGGCCTACGTCGCCGCTCTGAGAATCAACCCGGACGCCAAGCGGTTACGCCGCCGCGCCGCCGAACGGCTGACCGACGTCCACCCGGACCTGTGGGCGTGGCTGACCCGCCCGACCGCGGCCCGGATGGCGGACCTGAGCCGCAGCAAGGCGTGGCCGATGATCTGCTGGGCCTGGGTGGTCGGCAGGCTGCCGGTCGATCTGGACCTGATGCTCCGCCAAACGCCAGGGCGATCTCTATGCCTTGTGGGCTACAGCCCACCCCGACGACGTCGCCCGGGTCGCGTCCTGCTCCACCACCTTGGGCTGGGGCGCCAACTGGGCCCATCAGGTTAGCGTCACCGGCTTGGCCGTGGTCTGTCTGAACGCCGGAGCCAAGAGCCTCGACCAGCTCACCGATGACGACATCACGGCCTGCACCAAGGAGCTGGCAGAGTCGCCGTCGCTGACCGCGACGATCCGCGGGCACAACACCGCTCGCGTGTTCGGCCTGCACCACGCCTGCTACCAGCTGCGGGTCTGCCACCAACTACCACGCATCGCGCGCCAGCCAGCAGCCACGATCGAGGAAATGCTCACCGCCGGTATCCCCCAACCCGAAATCCGTCAGGTGGCGCTGCGCTACCTCGCGTTGGTCGCGACGACGCTGCGCCACAGCACCGTCGCCCTACGCGCGGACAGCCTCATCGTGTTCGGCGAATACCTCGCCGCGCACCACCCGCAGGTGGTGCGGCTGTCGCAGCTGACCCGCACCCACCTCGAAGGGTTCCTCACCTACAACCACCGCCGGCCCTGGCGCGGCCGGGTCGCTCGAGACCAGCCGGTCGCGGCCTCGGTGTCCAAACGAACCGTGGTCGACCTGCGAGCGTTCTTCGACGACCTCGCCGTCTGGGGGTGGACCGAACGGCCCAGCGCCCTGCTGCTACACCCTGGTGATATCCCCCGCCTGGACCGGCCGCTGCCGCGCGCGCTGGCCCCCGACCACGACCGAGACCTGATGGCCGCCGTCGCCGAGCTGCGCGACCCCTTCGCCCGGCACGGGCTGACGATCCTGCGTGGCACCGGACTGCGCCTGGGCGAACTGCTCGACCTCGAGCTGGACTGCCTGCTCGACTTCGCCAGCCACGGCAGCTGGCTCAAGGTCCCCCTCGGCAAGCTCGCCACCGAACGCACCGTCCCCCTGGACGAGGTCACCCTCGCAGCGCTGGACGGCTGGACCGCTCAACGCGGGCCGCAACGGGCGCTGCCGCATCCGCGCCACGGCCAGCCCACCGACTTCCTCTTCCTCGAACGCGGCCGCAGACTCTCGCCCTACCGACTCCGCCAGGGACTGGCCGACGCGGCCAGCGCAGCGGGTCTCCAAGGCCGCGACGGCGACGCCCTGCACGTCACCCCTCACCAGCTACGCCACACCTACGGCACCACCTTGATCAACGGCGGAATGTCGTTGCAAGCACTGATGTCCCTGCTCGGGCACGTCACCGCCGAGATGACCCTGCGCTATGCCTCCCTCGCCTCACCGACCGTGCGTGCCGCCTACGACCAGGCCATGAACAAGGCCCGCAGCCGGCTCACCCTGCCGATCGCCCCGGTCGGCAAGGCCATCGTCCCCGACCGGGTGCAGTGGCTGCGCGCAGAGATGCTCAAAACCCGTGTCGCGCATGGCTACTGCTCACGTAACCTCGTCGCCGAAGCCTGCTCCTACGCCAACATCTGCGAGCAGTGCGACAACTTCACCACCAGCACGGAATTCGTCCCCGCACTACAAGCCCAGCTCGCCGACGTCACCGAACTGCACGAGGACGCCCAAGCCCGAGGATGGAACACCGAAGTCGCCCGCCATGCCCGCGTCATCACCAGCATCACCCGCCACCTCGACCGACTCGCACACACAGCCTCATCCACGTCAACCACTTGACACCGCCCACCAAGGCCGGTTAATAGAGGTCTACTTCTCCACAATCCAGCGAAAAGCGCTCTCCCCCAACGACTTCACAGACCTCGACGTGGTCGAGCAACGCCTCACCCGCTTCGAGGTCTGAACCGCCCCGGCATGTCCGGAGCGGTTCAGGACATTCCTCCTGGGTCTGGCGGGACATTGGCTCATGACGGGGGACGTTGGGGCTCCGACGATGGTCTGGAGGTCGGGCGGACCGGCCATCTGGATCCCGGAGGAGAGGCCATGGCGGTAGAAGATGTGCACACGGACGGCGTACGTCCGGCACCCCATAGGACGGGTCTGGCCCGGGGCGATGGGGTCGTGCGGGTGGGCTTGTTTGGCTCGTTGCTGTGTGGTGTTCTGACGACGGTTCACTCACCGCCTCCTGTGCGGGATCATCGGAACGGCAGTACAGACATCTACCGACGACCGGGCCGCGAAAACCGGGGACGCTAGGAGACATCGTGAAGATAGTCGGAGCAGTTTTGGAGACCATCGGCGAGACGCGCCCGTTTGCGAACAGTCGACCGATCACTATCTCCCAGCTGGACCTCGATCCGCCCGGCGCCCATGAACTTCTCGTACGGGTCGAGGCAGCAGGACTATGTCACTCCGACCTCTCCGTCGTGGACGGAACTAGACTTCGGCCAGTTCCGATGCTGCTTGGCCACGAGTCGGCAGGCATCGTCGAGGAGGTCGGCTCTCGAGTCGACGACGTGCGCGTTGGCCAACGGGTAATCATGACGTTCCTGCCTCGCTGCGGCCGGTGTCGGGCCTGTGCGACTGGCGGCATAATCCCTTGTGAACCGGGCAGTGCAGCCAACAACGCGGGCACGCTGCTGGAAGGCAGTGTGCGCCTTCATCGCGACGGTGTCCCGGTCATGCACCATCTCGGTGTTTCGGGTTTCGCCACCTATGCCGTCGTGGACCGTCGTTCGGTCGTACGGGTCGACGACGACGTGCCGCCCGACGTTGCTGCCGTAATGGGCTGCGCTGTCTTGACCGGTGGTGGCGCCGTCCTCAACGCCGGTCGACCGGTGGAAGGTGACACTCTGGCGGTTGTGGGACTAGGTGGTGTCGGCATGGCGGCGCTCCTGACAGCAATCGGAGAGCCGCATGTCTCGGTGGTGGCCATCGACATGATGGAGTCCAAGCGCCGGCGTGCCATCGAGTTGGGCGCTCACGAAGCGATGACGCCCGACGAGGCACTGGAAGCGGGACTGTCGGCCGACGTGGTCATCGAGGCCGCCGGAAACGCTCGAGCGTTCGAGACCGCAGTTTCGCTGACCGGGCCCGGCGGGCGCACCGTGACAGTCGGTCTGCCATCCCCTAAAGCGCGAGCTTCCGTATCACCGCTCGGGCTTGTCGCCCAGGGGCGCTCGATCATCGGCAGCTACCTCGGATCGACCGTACCCCCGCGTGACATCCCCGTCTTCGTGGACCGCTGGAGAACCGGGAGACTCCCGGTTGAGCACTTGATCTCCTCGCGCATCGACCTAAAAGACATCAACGCCGCTTTTGACGAGCTCGCCGAGGGACGAGCCATCCGGCAACTGGTGATGTTTGACCAGGCCGACCTGTGAGCGGCCGTGAGGACCGAGACCTGCTCGAGGCCGACTTCCCGGTCCTTTCCGTCGCATCAACCCGCTGGTCGGACAACGACGTCTACGGTCACATGAACAACGCGGTGCATTACCAGCTGTTTGACTCCGCCATCAATGGGTGGATCGCCAGCCAGGCCCCGGACGTTGTGTCCGCAGGCGATGTGATCGGAGTCGTGGCCGAGTCAGGATGCACCTATTATTCCGAGCTGAGCTTTCCCGACGACGTCCTGGTTGGCCTGCGTGTCGAGAGACTCGGGAGGACCAGCGTCACTTATGAACTCGGCTTGTTCGCCCGACCGCAGAACTCCGCACAGACCGAGGGCCGGGCCATCGCGGCCAAAGGTCGCTGGGTGCACGTCTACGTCGATGCGCAGACGCGTCGACCCGCACCCATCCAGGGGCAGCTGCGCACCTTGCTTGAGTCGGCACAGACATGAACGCAGCCACACACAGCTATGGGAAAAGGAACGTAATGACATTGCACGGTCACGAGGCGTCGGTCATTGACGCTGTCAGTAAGCAATTGTTCATCGGCGGGCAGTGGGTCAATGCCGAGGGCAAGAAAACGTTTGATGTGGAGGACCCGGGAGGCGCTGTCGGTCGAGACCGTTCAGCGCGGGCTCAGCCGCAACGAGCTCGCGGCTCGAGTGGGCGCGGACCCCGCTGACGTCGAGCTGGTGCCCCGGTCAGTGACCGCCGCGGGCGCCCACGTCACCGAGACCGACCTG
>NZ_JBKJPP010000149.1:0-8109 GCF_046595215.1 Lapillicoccus sp.
TACCCGCACCTGGGCTGAGCAGAGAGGCTGACGCATGCAGTTCGGTCGCACGTACGAGGAGTTCGAGGTCGGCGACGTCTACCAGCACTGGCCGGGCAAGACGGTCACCGAGTCCGATGACCACCTGTTCTGCCTGCTGACGATGAACCACCACCCGCTGCACCTCGACAGCTTCTACGCCGAGAACACGACCCAGTTCGGCAAGAACGTCGTCGTCGGCAACTACATCTACTCGATCCTGCTCGGGATGTCGGTGCCGGACGTGTCCGGCAAGGCGATCGCCAACCTCGAGGTCGAGTCGCTGCGGCACGTTGCGCCGACGTTCCACGGGGACACGGTCTACGGCCAGACCGAGGTGCTCGACAAGTGGGAGTCGAAGAGCAAGGACGACCGCGGGGTCGTCTACGTCGAGACCAAGGGATGCCGCCAGGACGGCACGCTCGTCTGCATCTTCCGCCGCAAGGTGATGGTCCCGAAGCAGAGCTACCTCGACGCGCGCGGCGGGGAGCAGCCCGGGCGGCCGGAGCTCGTCGAGCCGACCCCGAAGACCTGACCGCCCGGCCTGCCGTCGACCCCTTAGCCTGAGAGCGTGCTGATCGACCTCCACGCCCACTCCACCGCCAGTGACGGCACCCAGCCGCCGGCCGACGTGGTCGCGTCCGCGCGCGCCGCTGGCCTCGACGTCCTCGCCCTGACCGACCACGACACCACGTCGGGATGGGATCAGGCGGCCGCGGCAGCCGAGCGCGAGGGCGTCACACTGGTCCGCGGTATCGAGATCTCCTGCGAGCGCGGCGGCACCTCGATCCACCTCCTGGGTTACCTCACCGACCCGGACCACCCGGGCCTGTCCGCGGAGCTCACCAGGGCCCGCGAGGCGCGGGTGAGCAGGCTGGAACGCATGGTCGAGCTGATGGCCGCGGACGGCATACCGATCTCGTATGCCGAGGTGCTGGCCAGCGTGCCCCCCGGCGCCACCGAGGGCCGCCCGCACATCGCCGACGCGTTGGTGCGCAAGGGAGTTGTGGCCGACCGCGACGCGGCGTTCGCTGAGTGGCTCAGCAACGACAGCCCCTACTACGTGCGTCACTACGCGCCCGACCCGGCGCGTGCGGTCGAGCTCGTCGTCGAGGCCGGTGGGGTCGCGGTCCACGCCCACCCCTTCACCCGGGCCCGGGGCAGGATGGCGTCCGACGGGCTCATCGAGGAGCTGGCCGCGGCCGGCCTCGCCGGTGTCGAGGTCGACCACCGCGACCACGACGAGGATGCGCGCTCCCGGGGGCGGGCGCTGGCCTCGTCGCTGGGCCTCCTCGTGACGGGATCGAGCGACTACCACGGCGCCGGCAAGCGCAACCTCCTCGGCGAGAACACCACTGCGCCGGGCGTTCTCGAGCAGATCGAGGCTCGCGCGAGCGGCATCACGCCGGTCCTGCGACCGTGACCGACCTCGTCACGGTCTTCGCGTCGACGTTCATCACCCTCATCGTCATCATGGACCCGCCCGGTGCGGTCCCGATCTTCCTCGCGCTGACCGGGCGTCTCACCACCGCCGAGCGCAACGGCGCCGCTCTGCGGGCGTCACTCGTCGCCTTCGGCGTCATCGCGATGTTCGCCCTGTTCGGTCAGCGGATCCTCGACTACCTCCACATCTCGATCGCGGCACTGCAGGGCGCGGGCGGCCTGCTGCTGCTGCTCGTCGCCCTCGAGCTGCTCACCGGCAAGGAGTCGGACTCGCTGGGCGACGCCGGCGTCAACGTCGCGCTCGTGCCCCTGGGGACACCGCTGCTCGCCGGCCCGGGGGCGATCGTCGCGATGATGCTTGCGGTGCAGAAGGCGGGGAGTGTGGTCGGTGAGGTGGCCGTGGCCGTGGCGCTCGTCGCGGCGATGCTCGTCGTCTACGCCTTCCTCCGCTTCGCCAGCACGGTTCGTCGGGTGCTGCGGGAGTCGGGCACGATGCTCGCGACCCGCATCGCCGGGCTGCTCGTCTCGGCGATCGCGGTGCAGATGATCGCCGACAGCGTGCGCGCGTTCGTGGCGGCGCGCTGACGGGGCCTGTGGACGACGCGGTCCGACGTCGGTCGGCGTCGGTAGGGTTTCGCGCGTGGGCGACCAGGTGAGCGGGACGGACGGGACTGCGCAGGGCGCCTTTCCGGGCATGCCCTTGCCCCTCTACTCCGCCTCGCCGTCCCGGCTGCTGGCGTGGCTCGACTGTCCGAGGCGCTACCGGATGCAGTATCTCGACCGTCCGCGCCCGGCCACCCGGCCGCCGCGGGCGCACACCTCCGTGGGGGTCGCGACGCACCATGCCCTGCGCGACTGGTGGGACCTGCCGGACGAGGTGCGGACCGCTGCTGCCGGACCCGAGCTCGTCCGGACCTCGTGGATCGACGTGGGGTTCCGCGACCCCGACCAGAGCGCGACGTGGCTCGCGACCGTCCAGGCAGAGGTCACGGCATACCTCGGCGGCCTCGACCCCCGGCACCCGCCGGTGGGCCTCGAGCGGACCGTGGCCTTCAGGACGAGGACGATCGCCCTGACCGGCCGCGTCGACCGCCTCGACGACCGCGGTGGGGAGCTCGTCGTCGTCGACTACAAGACCAGCCGGCGCGCCAGCACCACGGACGAGGCCCGGACGTCGCTGCCGATGGCCCTGTATGCCGCGGCGGTCTGGAAGATGTTCCGCCGCCGGTGCGTCCGGGTCGAGCTCCACCACGTGCCGACGGGCACCGTCGCGGCCCACACCCACACCGACGAGTCGCTGACCCGCAAGGTCGCCGAGGCCGAGTCGATTGCCCGGGACGCGCGGGCTGCCGACGCGCAGTTCCGGGAGATCGGGGTGGCGTCGAGCCTCTTTCCCCCGCACGTGTCCTCGCTCTGCGCATGGTGCGACTACCGTGCCCACTGCCCGGAGGGGCAGCAGGTCGGGCCGGAGCGGTCGGGGTGGGCAGCGCTGGAGCGTGCCGAGGCGAGCGGGGCGTCGCTCGCGAGCGGGGACACCTCCTGAGGGTGGCCACGCAGGGGCGGTGGCCCCGACCCGGCTGCCACCCTGAGAGACTGGGACCGCACGCGGGCCGCCGACCAGCTGGACGGCCACAGGGCGCACGAGTGTGCAACGGCGAGAGGCGAGTCGAGTGGCTGGAGCAAAGAGTGGGGCGCGGCGGGCGACGAAGAAGCCAGTGCGCAGCGGCGCCCTGGTGGTCGCGGTGGCCAACCAGAAGGGTGGCGTGGCGAAGACGACCTCCGTCGCCAGTCTCGGCGCCGCCTTCGCCGAGGCCGGCAAGCGGGTGCTGCTCATCGACCTCGACGCGCAGGCCTGCCTGACCTTCTCCCTGGGCGTGGACCCCGACGCGGTCGAGACGTCCATCAACGAGGTGCTCCTCGGCAAGGTCGACGCGGTGGATGCGGTGATCTCCTGCGCGGACGGGGTCGACCTCATCCCGTCGGTGATCGAGCTTGCCGGCGCCGAGGCGCAGCTGCTGCCCCGCCCGGGCCGCGAGTACGTCCTGCGCACGGCCCTCGAGCCGATCCTTCCCGACTACGACGTCGTCCTGCTGGACTGCTCGCCGAGCCTCGGGGTCCTCACCCTCAACGCACTCACCGCCGCCCAGGGCCTGGTCATCCCCATGCCCTGCGAGATGCTCAGCCACCGCGGCGTCGGTCAGCTGCTCGACACGGTGGCCGACGTGCAGCGCATCCTCAACAAGGACCTCGAGGTGCTCGGGGTGCTCCCGACGATGTTCGACGGCCGGAGCAACCACGCGCAGGCGGTCCTGGCGGACGTGGGGGAGCGCTACGGGCTGCCGGTGCTGCTGCCGCCGATCCCCAAGACGGTGCGTTTTGCGGAGGCACCCGCCGTCGGTCGCTCGATCCTGGCGACGTCACGCACGTCCAAGGGCGCCGCCGCCTACCGCGAGGTCGCGGCGGGTCTGCTCGACCGCCTCTGACCGGCGGCTTGGAGCAGGCTCACGCGACCCGGCATCCCGTCCGGGGAATGCACCTTCGAGGACGGTGGTTGTGACCAGACGTGCCCCCGAGAACCTGAACGGCACCCCGACAGCCATCGCAAGGAGCCCCCATGACCCGAGTCGCCGCCCTGTCCACCCCCTCAGCAGGTGCCCCGCTCGAGCCCACCTCGATCGAGTCGCGCGCCCTGCGTGACGACGACGTGCGCATCGACATCAAGTTTGCCGGCATCTGCCACAGCGACATCCACCAGGTCCGCGAGGAGTGGGGAACGGCGATCTTCCCCATGGTCCCCGGCCACGAGATCGCTGGCATCGTCGCCGAGGTCGGCCCGGGTGTGACGAAGCACCAGGTCGGCGACCGCGTCGGCGTCGGCTGCCTGGTCGACTCATGCGGCGAGTGCGAGTTCTGCAAGGACGGCGAGGAGCAGTTCTGTGCCAAGGGCTCGGTGCCGACCTACAACGGCGAGGGGTATGACGGCGAGAAGACCATGGGCGGCTACAGCCAGCAGGTCGTCGTCTCCGAGCGCTTCGCCTTGTCCATCCCGGAAGGGATCGCGCTTGACGTCGCGGCGCCGCTGCTGTGCGCCGGCATCACCACCTACACCCCCCTCAAGCGCTGGGGCGCGGGCCCGGGCGCCAAGGTTGCCGTCATCGGTCTCGGTGGCCTCGGCCACATGGCCGTCAAGATCGCCGTCGCCATGGGCGCCGAGGTCACCGTCCTGTCGCGTACCCTCGACAAGAAGGACGACGGGCTGGCGCTGGGCGCGACGAACTACATTGCCACCAATGACGATGCCGCCCTCAAGGACCTCCGGTCCTCCTTCGACATCATCATCAACACGGTGAGCGCGAACCTGCAGATCGACACCTACCTCGCGATGCTCCGCCCGCTCGGTGCGCTGGCCAACGTCGGCCTGCCGAGCGACGCCTGGCAGGTCGCCCCCGGCTCCATCGTCAACGGCAGCCGGGTCCTCGCCGGGTCAAACATCGGCGGGATCGCGGCCACGCAGGAGATGCTCGACTTCTGCGCCGAGCACCACATCGGCGCAACGATCGAGACGATCAGCGCCGACCGGGTCAACGAGGCGTACGACCGCGTCGTGGAGGGCGACGTGCGCTACCGGTTCGTCATCGACACGGCCACCATCCCCGCCGCCTGAGCCTGCGGCGGCGGCTGACGTCGCGTCGCCCCACACCGCGCGAAGCGCCGGCCCCCTCTGGGGACCGGCGCTTCCTCGTATGCCGTGGTGCGTCGGCGTGCGTGGTGCGTCAGCGTGCGTGGTGCGTCAGTCGGTCGCCGCGGCGGAGGCGGCACCGGCGCCATCAGCGCCGCCGTTGGCGCCGTGGCCATCGGCGCCACCTCGGTCACCACGACGGCGACGGGTGCGGGGGGCGGACTCGCTGGTGGTGGCCCCTGCGGCGTCGGCGGCGGCCTGCTCGGCGGGCGGGGTCGTGGCGGCGGCGCCGGTGTCACCCGTGCCGTCGGAGGGAGCGGCGCCGTCGTCGGTGCGTCGGACCCGACGACGGTTGCGGTTGCGACGCGGACGCTCACCGTCGGACTCGGCGGTGTCGTTGACGGGCCCGGTTGTCGTCGGTTCCGGGCGGCCCTCGGCCCTCGCCTCGGGCGAGCGGCTTCGGCCCTCGCTGCGTGCTCCCTCGACCCGTCCCGCACCCCGGGCGCCGCCGCGGTCCTCGCGGCCCCGGCCACCGCCGCCGTCGCGTCGGCCACCGTCTCGCCCGCCACCGTCTCGCCCGCCACCATCGCGTCCGCCGGCGTTGCGCCGACCGGAGGACTTGCCCGTCTCGCCCAGGTCCTCGAGCACCTCCGCACCGAGGCCGGCCCGGGTCTGCTGCGACTTGCGCAACCGCCCCGTGGCCTCGTGGGGGATGTCGAGCTGATCGTGGAAGTGCTCCGAGGAGGAGTAGGTCTCCTCCGGCTCCGGGATGCCGAGGTCGAGCTGGCGGTTGATCATTCCCCACCGGGGCATGTCGTCCCAGTCGACGAAGGTCACCGCGATGCCGGTGTTGCCGGCGCGTCCGGTGCGACCGATCCGGTGGACATAGGTCTTCTCGTCCTCTGGGCACTGGTAGTTGACGACGTGCGTGACGTGCTCCACGTCGATGCCGCGGGCGGCGACATCCGTCGCGACGAGGACATCGACGTTGCCGTGGCGGAAGGCCCGAAGGGCCTGCTCACGGGCGCCCTGACCCAGGTCTCCGTGGATCGCCGCGGCGGCGAAGCCACGGTCGGCCAGCTCGTCGGCGACCTTCGCGGCGGTGCGCTTGGTCCGGGTGAAGACGAGGGTGAGTCCGCGGTCGCGGGCCTGAAGGATGCGGGCGAGCATCTCCACCTTGTCGAGCGCGTGCGCCCGGTAGACGAACTGCTCGGTGGCCTTGACGGTGTGGGCGTTCTCGTTCTCGTCGCCCATGGCGCGGATGTGGGTCGGCTGCTTCATGTAGCGGCGGGCCAGGGCCACGATGGCCCCGGGCATCGTCGCAGAGAAGAGCATCGTCTGCCGCGTCGGCGACGTCAAAGCCATCAGCGTCTCCACGTCGGGCAGGAAGCCGAGGTCGAGCATCTCGTCGGCCTCGTCCAGCACGAGCGCGTGCACGTGGGAGAGGTCGAGCGCCTTGCGGTTGGCCAGGTCGATCAGCCGACCTGGCGTGCCGACGACGATGTCGACGCCGGAGGCGAGGGTGTCGAGCTGGGTGTCGTAGCCGACACCGCCGTAGACCGTCAGGACCCGGAGGCCGAGGTCGGCGCTGGCCAGGTGCAGGTCGTTGGAGACCTGGAGCGCGAGCTCGCGGGTCGGAGCGACGATGAGCGCCTGCGGCTTGCCCTGCGGCAGGTCGGCGTAGGCCGGGTCGGTCATGGTGACGCTGCGCTGGAGCACCGGGATGCCGAACGCGAGGGTCTTGCCGGTGCCGGTGCGGGCCTGGCCGATGAGGTCGGTGCCCATCAGGGCGACCGAGAGGGTCATCTCCTGGATGGCGAAGGGGGTGATGATGCCTGCGCGCTCAAGGGCGTCGCAGATCCCGGGGAGCACCCCGAGTTCACGGAATGTGGTGGTCACGATATGTCGCTTTCTGTTCTCTGTCCTCGTCGTGCGGCGGACTCGGAGAGAGAAAGCCAGCCGCGCACATGCGTCGGGGCCGGTGAATGGATGTGCGAAACACGGCCCGCGATGGGGACAGTCTATCGCCTAGGGTTCGGGCATGACTGAATCGTCGGCCGTCCCGCCCCAGGACGCCGCCTACACTGCGGCCGTCATCGACCTGCTCGGAGCGATCGCCTACGGCGAGTTGAGCGCCTTCGAGCGCCTCGCGGAGGACGCCAAGCTCGCCCCGACGCTGGAGGACAAGGTCGCGATCGGGTCCATGGCGGCGGCCGAGTTCGCCCACCTCGAGAAGCTCCACGGGCGGCTGCGTGAGCTCGGCGGCGATCCGTACGCCGCCATGTCTGCCTTCCAGGTCGGCTTCGACGACTTCCACGCACACACCCAGCCCGCCGACTGGTACGAAGGCCTGATCAAGGCCTACGTCGGCGAGGGCATCGCGGCCGATTTCTACCGCGAGATCGCTGCCTACCTCGATGCCGACACGCGCGACCTGATCGTGGCCGCGCTGGCGGATGCCGGCCAGTCCGCCTTCGTGGTCGAGCGGGTGCGCGCCGGCATCGCGGAGGACCACCGCCTCGGCGGACGCCTGGCGCTGTGGGGGCGCCGGCTGATGGGGGAGGCGCTGACCCAGGCCCAGCGTGTCGCGGCCGAGCGCGACGCCCTGAGCGCCCTGCTCGCGGGCGGCGTCGACCGCCCCGGTCTCGACCTGGCGGCGATCGGGCGGATGTTCACCCGCCTGACCGACCGCCACGGCGAGCGCATGGCCGAGCTCGGCCTCGCCAGCTGACCGACGGCCACGGGGGTCCAGATGACTGACGCGGAGGAAGCCAGGGCCCGGATCGCTCTGCTCCTGATCGTGGGCCTCCTGCTGGGGCTGCCCGCCGCGGTCATGGCCGCCTGGATCAGCGACGACGCGTCCTGGGCCTTCTGGGGATGCGTGCTGGTCGCCGGTGTCTGCGCGCTGATGGTCCTCGTGTCTGCGATCGCGTACGCCGTGTCGTTGGGCAGGGCTGCCCGACCGTGAG